>NZ_JANSHO010000082.1:0-46226 GCF_047502635.1 Synechococcus sp. RC10B2 | reverse complement strand
TCTCGGAAGCTCCCGTCTACAGCCCGTCAGGGCTTAGCGGGAGAGGATGTCACTTGGATACGCTCTATGCCTGCGTTAAGCTGCTGGAATACTCTCTTCAGCCGGGGGCCCGTTCGAGTTGCGGATCCCCTTGGTAGCCCCTTAACTCTTGCGGACTATGCTTGAAAACGCCATTGTGCTCATCACCGGCGCCAGCAGCGGCATCGGGGCAGCCTGTGCCACGCTTTTTGCCCGTTCTGGAGCCAAGCTGATCCTGGTGGCCCGCCGTCAGGAGCGGCTACAGGAGCTGGCCGCGGAGTTGCAGCAGGCTTACGGTGCTTCCTCATACTTGCTGACTTTGGATGTGCGAGATAGGGCAGCCGTGCAGCAGGCGTTCCAGTCTTTGCCGCCGGCCTGGGCTGAAATCGACATTTTGATCAACAACGCCGGCCTCAGTCGCGGCTTGGACAAGCTCCACAGCGGGGCTGTGGAAGATTGGGAGGAGATGATCGATACCAACCTCAAGGGCTTGCTGTATGTTACCCGCGCCGTCTTGCCCGGCATGGTGGAGCGGGGCCGGGGCCATGTGGTCAACATCGGCTCCATTGCCGGTCGCCAGACCTACCCCGGCGGCGCCGTCTATTGCGCTTCCAAGGCCGCCGTGCGGGCCATCTCCGAGGGACTGAAGCTGGATCTGCTGGGCACCTCCATTCGCGTCACCGAGATCCAGCCCGGCTTGGTGGAAACCGAGTTCAGCCAAGTGCGCTTCCGCGGCGATCGCGAGCGGGCGGCAGCCGTCTACCGGGGCCTCACCCCCCTGACGGCGATGGATGTGGCCGAGGTGGTGCTGTTTGCCGTTACCCGTCCCCCCCACGTCAACCTGAGCGAAGTCTTGCTGCTGCCCACCGACCAGGCCAGCACGACGATGGTGCATCGTCGCTAGGGATGTGATGCCGTATCCGTCGTTGTTGGGTATTCACTCCCCCATGCCTGGGCGACAATGGCGGCAAAGGGGGTGGGCCCATGGGACTGGAAAGCGGGATCCTCATTGGGTTGGGCATCGGCCTACTCGGCACGCTGATTTTGCTCTGGCAGAGCCGGCGCCGCTTCGGCCGCCAATTGCAACAGTTGGGATCCCTGATGCACCTGGCCCTGCCTCTCAGCTCGCCTGAACAGATGCTCAGCCGGCTCAGCCACCACCTTCGCCAACAAGAACTGGAGTGGGCCCGCCAAAAACGATACCTACAGGACTGGCGGTATCTCAGCCACCACCTGCCCTGGGGATATCTGCGGGTAGACGAGAACAACGTGGTCTGGGAGTGTAACCCTGCCGCCCAGCGTCTGCTGCGCATCAGCCAGTGGCAGCCGGGCATCAAGCTCCTGCTGGAGTGGGTGCGCTCCTACGAGTTGGATCAGCTTATCGAAGCCACCCGCCGCCAGGAAGCTACCGCTCCCATCCAGAGCCGCGAGTGGATCTTCTACCCTTCCGGGGGCGAGGACAAACCGGTGCCGCTGCGGGCTTGGGGGCTGCCCCTGCCCCAGGCCCACGTGGCCATCTTCTTGGAAGACCGCCTAGAGGCAACTCTGCTGGCCCAACAACGGGATCGCTGGGCCTCGGATGTGGCCCACGAGCTGAAGACCCCCCTCACCTCGATTCGCCTGCTAGCGGAAACCCTGCACAGCCGCGTCGATGCCGCGCAAGCAGTTTGGGTGGAACGATTGCTGAACGAGACGCTGCGCCTCAGCCAGTTGGTGCAAGACTTGCTGGAACTGAGCGCCCTCAACCTGGGGGCCGCATCGCGATCCCAATGGCGCTGGGTGGATCTGGCAAGCTTGGTGCGCGAAGCCTGGCAGAGCCTGGAACCGCTGGCCAAGCCCCGCCAGCAGGAACTGGATCTAAGCGGCCCCTCCCAGCTCTATCTCTGGGGAGATGAACAGCGCCTCTACCGCCTCGTCCTTAACCTCTTGGACAACGCCATCAAATATGGCGGAACCGACTCCCCCATTCACGTGGCCCTGTCGGAACAGGAATCGCAAGTGCGGCTGGAGGTGTACGACCATGGCCCTGGCCTGCCGGAGGATCAATTTGAGCTGGTCTTTCAACCCTTTTACCGCACCGACGCGGCGCGGGCCCGCAGCAAAGGCGGCACCGGCCTGGGGCTGGCGATCGTGCGGCAAATCGTGGAACTACACGGGGGTACAATCCGTCTGCGCAATCACCCGCAAGCAGGTGGGCTGTGGGTGCAGGTGGAGCTGCCCCGGAAACACGCCGATGCCCTGTGAAAGCTGCCCAGAAGCGCTCCCATCAACATCACCAAGCCCTTCGACCTGAGAACTGCCCCAGATTTTCCTCCGGCGGGGCTATCCATGTTGGAGGGGATCCCCTAGAATTGGTCTAGGTAATCCTTACAGTTTGTACACTGGGCATTCGGAATGGGCGCAGACTATCATTCCGCTGATTTGTTGTCGGAGCGTGAGCTGCAGGTTCTCGAGTTAATCGCAGCGGGCCTGACCAATCAGGACATTGCAGAGCGCTTAGAGATTAGCAAGCGCACTGTTGACAATCACATCAGCAATATTCTGAGCAAGACGCGAACGTCAAATCGCGTCGCTTTGGTGCGCTGGGCCTTGCAATGGGGAAAAGTTTGCCTAGATCAGGTCAATTGCTGTACGTTGGCCAACGACAAAATTGCTTAGCCACATCTCGGAGACTCTCTCTGCCCCCTCTTTGTTTTGGCAGGCAATTAAATGCAGAGCAGGGCTTTTTTACCTCAAAAGTAGCGAGACATTCGCAAGATGTCATTGGCCGTTGTGGTGAAGCTGTTTGTTACCTGGATCCCTAGTTTCTCCTTTCCTTGCCTATCGTGAGCCTTGCTGAGTTGAAACGCTACGCTGTTCGTTATGATTCCATGCCCCTGATGGTTTATCGAGAGGTGGCTGCCCATCTGGCCTGCATTCCAGGGGTGGAAGCAGAGCTGGAATGCAGAAAAGACTCCATCTTTCGCTACTCCGATAGCCAAATCGAGGCGCTGCAAATTCGCCAAGAGGCCGACGCTGACCCAGAGCAAGTTCAGCGCGTTCTTGACCACTACGGGACATGGCAGTACAGCCCGTTACAGGACTAGCCCTCCTGCATTGCCGAAGAGGGATTACCGGAACGCCAGACCTTTGGGTTGTTTGGTGAGCACTACCACCTCCCCGCAGGGCGATACCGACCCACCTCCCAACTGGAACCGATAACTGGGCAGCCGCTCCAAACCAAGTCGAGACAGACCTTGAGCGCTCTGCGCCGCTAACGAGCTCGCGCTAGCGCATACAGGCCCCTCACCCTTAACCCCTCTCCCAAAAAAGGGAGAGGGATCCGCCGAGCAGCACAACGAACTGTCTTAGCAGGAATTGCCCGTACGACGGGGGTAACTCTGTCGATGGTTCTAGAAGCTCTGAGGCAGAGACTGTTTAGCGAGTTGGCTGACTTTGAGCAGGCAAGTGCAACTTACGAGCCAAACCCAGTCTTGCCAACACCCAAATGACCCAGTAGGTCATGTCAATTTCCCACCAGCGCAAACCTGCTTTCACGCACTTCGGGTCGGCGTGATGGTTGTTGTGCCAGCCTTCACCGTAGGTGAGGAGAGCCGCCCACCAAAGGTTACGGGCATTGTCGTCGCTCTCGAAAGTCCGGTAGCCCCAGAAGTGGCTGGCAGAGTTGATCAACCAGGTGCAGTGCAGCAGCAGCACTGTCCGCACGAAGATGCCGTAGATAACGAACGGCCAACCGCCGAGCAGGTAAAGCACTCCAGCCAGCGGCAGTTGCAGCAGCAGCCCATACTTGTCTAGCCAGCGATAAAAAGGATCCCGAGCCAAATCCGGCGCAAAGGCAGAATACTTCTCACGGTTAAAAAACTCTTCCCGTTGGTAAATGAGCCAGAGCATGTGGCTCCACCAAAAGCCCTTGCGAGCAGAGTAGGGATCCCGCTCTTCGTCTTCAGTAAAAGCGTGATGCTGACGATGGCCGGCCACCCAAAAGATCGGCCCCCCCTGGATGGCGAGAGCACCGAAGGTAGCAAAGACATATTCCAGCCACTTGGGCACTTGGAAGCTGCGATGGCTAAGCAGACGATGATACCCCAGGCAGATGCCCAAGCTGCCGAAGCACCAGTGAAGCAATAGGGCCACCCCCAAGGCTGGCCAGGAAAAGCAAACGATGCCGCCCACTAAAGCGAGGGCGTGAAAAACAACGAAAAAAAGAACAAATTCCCAGGCAAACCGAAAAGACTTTTGGGGCTCAGGCTGAGCTAGCGAAGCAAAACGGTTGGGATTGTCCAGCGATTGGGTGGGAAGGGAAACGGCCATGAACCAGCAAAACCTCAGAAAAGGAGTAAGGGCAGCGCAGGATCAAATACCTCCTCGCAAAGTTGCTTCTCATGCATAGGCCACCGCATCCCTGGCTTAGCTTACAACGAGCTCATGTCCCTGAAAGGCAAGCCGGGATCCCCAAAGGCCTGGCCAAGCAAGCTTCAGCAGTGAGAGCCGCTATGAGAGAGCAGAAAGGCAGCAGGTTTGATCTCGCCTGAGGCTAAGCTTAACGATATTTCACCTCAAATGCAAGTGCTGCTTGCAGATTGCCACTACCTTGAGCGCCTTCTCTTGACTCCTTACCCCATCACCTACCATGGCACGTCCTTCTTCCCGGCAAAGGCTGCTGAACGCGGCTCGAGACCTCTTCGTCCGCCAGGGCATCACTCAGACCACCACCCGTCAAATTGCAGACTTGGCCGGCGTTCATGAAGTAACCCTGTTTCGTCACTTTGGCAGCAAGCAGGGGCTGCTCCTGGCTGTATTTGCTGAGCTGGGAGTTTTCTCCGGCATTGCCGACTTACCCCTCCCAGCAGACCCCACTACCTTCCGGGGCTCTGAGCTACAAGCCATTCTCCTCCGCTATGTCCAAACCTGCTTCCAAGCTCTAGCTAATAACCCTGAGCTGGTGCGCTCGTTGGTGGGAGAAGCAGGCTTCTACTCCGAGGAGCATCGCCGCGCCTTGAGAGCAGGCTTCCTGCAGGCCCAAGAGCAGCTAGCCCACTACCTCCAGCAGCTCCCTAGCCCGGAGCTACAAGCCGTCGACTCTGGGTGCCTTCACGCAGCTGCTGGAGTTCTCCATCTGATGATTTTGGGGACGGCTGTATTAGCCGTTACCGCTGGCTTGCCTGCTGGCGACGGCGACCAGCCCTCCTCCGACCCAGCGGACAAGGGCACTTATGACAACAACAGCAGCACTCCCCCTCTCCTCTACGCCTGCGTAAAGCTGTGGATGGCAGCCTTGAGGGGCATGAAGGAAACCTAGTGCAAAAGACTCTCTCGGGGTTGGAAGGAGGCAATCCCAAAAAAAGAAGAAGAGATGAGGAGGTTGTAAGCCGGGTTCTGTAGTGGGGTGCTCCAAGGAGCAGCCCGCACTGGCGGTCATCTCTCTGGGAGTGATGTTGCCATCACCCTCTAGCGGCTCACCACCACCGAGACCACCCTCCCCCAACCGCTTGGCTGAGTACCGTGACCTCGGTGCAGCCGACAGGGGCGAAGAACAGCCATAGTCCTGCGGCTGCGGCCTTGCTTTCCACCGGGGTTTACCGAGCCAGCGCCTCACGACGCTGCTGGTGGGCTCTTACCCCACCTTTGCACCCTTACCTGTGCTGGGATCCCAGCCATCGGCGGTATGTTTCTGTGGCACTATCCTCGCGGTTTCCCGCACTGGGCTTTCCCCAGCGGTGTGTTCTTCTGAAAGCCCGGACTTTCCTCATCCTGCTGCCTGGTGGCGGCAGCGAGGACGCGACCGCCTGCCCCTCCTATCTCTTCATTTCAATCCTAGCGCATCCCCCCAGCGCAGAAAATCTCTCTGCGCCTAGGCTCCGCGTTGCTGGCCAGCCGGCCTGCAAAGCTGACCCCGCTGTTCCTGCTCCGCAGGGACTCCATCCCCCTAGGTCTACGTTCCTGGTCGAGGAAAGCGCTGCATCAGCTCTTGGACAGCCTCGGCATGGTAGGAGCTGCGGGTAAGCGGGGAGGACACCACCTGCAAAAAGCCCAACTCTTCCCCCACCTGTCGCCAGTGGTCAAACTCCTCTGGGGGCACGTAGCGCTCCACCGGCAGGTGTTTGGGGCTGGGAGGAAGGTATTGGCCAAGAGTGAGGATGTCGCAGCCTACCCGGCGTAGATCTTGCATTATCTGCAAAATCTCCTCGGCGGTCTCTCCCAAGCCCAGCATCACCCCCGACTTGGTGTAGAGGCCGGGATCCCATTGCCGCGCCAGTTCCAAAAGCCGCAGGGAACGCTCGTAGTTCCCCTGGGGGCGCACTCGCCGGTAGAGGCGGGGCACGGTTTCCGTGTTGTGGTTGAGCACCGTCGGGCGGGCGGCGAGAATTTGCTCCAAGGCCTGCCAGTTGCCGCACAGATCTGGGATCAAGACCTCGATGGTTGTCTGGGGCATGCGGCAGCGGATTTCGGTAATGCAAGCAACAAACTGGCTGGCTCCCCCATCGGGGAGGTCGTCCCGATTCACCGAGGTAATCACCGCATGGCGTAGCCCTAGCCGTTGCACCGCTGTGGCCACCCGCAGCGGCTCAGTGGGATCCAAAGGCGGAGGCCGTTTGGTGAAGTCGATATCGCAGTAGGGGCAGGCGCGGGTACAGGCCGGGCCCATGATTAAAAAGGTGGCGGTGCCGTTGGCAAAGCACTCCCCTAGGTTGGGACAGGAAGCCTCCTCGCAAACGGTATTCAGGCCCAAGTCCCGCAGCAGTTGCTGGACGGATCCGGCCCGCTGGGGGGCTTTGGCCCGCAGCCAGGGAGGTTTGCCGCTAGGCGAAGAAACAGCGCTCAATGAAACCCTCCAACCAGAAATGGCGGCAAGCGTATCTCTCAGCTTAGCCTGTCATTATTGCCCAGCCGAGACCGGGCTCGGTGGCCAAAGCCCGAAAAAGGATAGCTCAGTAGCCCCGCCCTTAAAGGCGAAGCAAACTTTAGCTGCTCGCCAATGGTATAGTTGTCACCGAGGCGTACCGTTCTCAGGCGAGCCCCTAGTCACGGTGAAAAACCCAACCGGTGGCAAGCGTCCGGGAAATGCCAACGTCTCAGCCAACCTGCCCAGACAAGCCAGCAGAACCTTGGGGCCTTGCCTCAAGGAACTGTCTAGAGGCATCTTGACAGCGCCTTGACGAGAATCCCCCGCCTTTAGGCGGTGGGCGTGTCAAGGCATACTGGAAAGCGAATGTCGAGCGATAGGGATCCCCACATGGTTGTTGCTGCTCCTCCCTCTCTGGAACAACTTGCCATCAACACGATTCGTTTTTTGGCGGTGGATGCTGTTCAGAAAGCCAACTCGGGTCACCCCGGCCTGCCAATGGGGGCAGCACCCATGGCCTATGTGCTTTGGCAGCAGTTCCTGAAGTTCAATCCCCGCAACCCCAAATGGGTGGATCGGGATCGCTTTGTCCTCTCGGCAGGCCACGGCTGCATGCTGCAGTATGCTCTGCTGCACCTGACCGGCTTTGATGTGAGCCTAGAGGACATCAAGCAGTTTCGCCAGTGGGGATCCAAAACCCCCGGCCACCCGGAAAACTTTGAAACCCCCGGTGTGGAGGTAACCACCGGACCGCTGGGGCAGGGGGTGGGCAACGCCGTTGGGCTGGCCATTGCCGAGGCCCACTTGGCCGCCCGTTTCAACAAGCCCGGTCACACCATTGTGGATCACTACACTTATGTGATCTTGGGCGACGGCTGCAACATGGAGGGGGTGGCCTCGGAAGCGGCCTCGCTGGCCGGCCACCTCAAGCTGGGCAAGCTGATCATGCTCTACGACAGCAACCACATCTCCATCGACGGCAGCACGGAAATTGCCTTTACCGAAGATGTGGGCAAGCGCTACGAGGCCTACGGGTGGCATGTGCAAAAAGTGGAAGATGGCAACCACGACCTGAAGGGAATTGCCGCCGCTATCCAGAAAGCTAAAGAAGTTACCGACAAGCCTTCCTTGATCATTGTCGAGACCACCATCGGCTACGGATCCCCCAACAAAGCCGGCACGGAGAGCGTCCACGGGGCGCCGCTGGGGCCAGAGGAGGTGAAACTCACCAAACAAAATCTGGGCTGGCCGCTGGAGCCGGAGTTCTACATTCCCGACGAGGTGCTGGCCCACTTCCGCCAGGCCATCGATAAGGGGGCCAAGGCCGAGGCGGAGTGGAACGAGCGCTTTGCCGCCTACGAGAAGGCCTACCCGGAAGAGGCCGCCGAATTCAAGCGCATCATGGCCGGGGAGCTGCCCGCAGGCTGGAAAGAAGCGTTGGCTCCCATTGCCGAAACCGGCAAAGAATCCACCCGCAACCTCTCCAAGTTTTGTCTCAATGCTTTGGCCAAGGCGGTGCCAGAGCTGCTGGGCGGATCCGCCGATCTGGCCCACTCCAACATGACCTATTTAAAGGGGATCCCGGAGTTCCAGGCCGGCTCCTATCATGGGCGCAACTTCCGCTTTGGCGTACGGGAACACGGTATGGGGGCGATTGCCAACGGCATAGCCCTGCACGGCGGCCTCATTCCCTACGACGCCACCTTCTTGGTCTTCAGCGACTACATGCGGCCGGCCATTCGCCTGTCGGCCCTCTCGCGGGCGCGGGTGCTCCATATTATGACCCACGACTCCATTGCCCTGGGAGAAGACGGCCCCACCCACCAGCCCATTGAGACGCTGGCTTCCCTGCGGGCCATCCCCAACCTCTACGTCATCCGCCCCGCTGATGCCCGCGAGACGGTGGGAGCCTACCAAGTAGCCCTTGAGTCCACCTCCACCCCTTCGGTGCTGGTGTTTACCCGGCAGGCGGTTAACCCCGTGGAAGGCACCTCCATTGAGGGGGTGGCCAAGGGGGCCTATGTAGTGGTGGATACTCCCAACCCAGAACTGATCCTAATCGCCACCGGCTCAGAGCTGGAGCTGGCGGTGAAGGCCGCTGCCCAACTGCAGCAGGAAGGCCGGGCGGTACGGGTGGTCTCCATGCCCTGCATGGAGCTATTTGAGGCCCAGCCCCAGAGCTACCGCGACGAGGTCTTGCCCCCCAAGGTCACCAAGCGCGTCTCCGTCGAGGCGGGATCCACCTTTGGCTGGCACAAGTACCTGGGCTTTGAGGGGGTGGCCATCGGCATCGACCGCTTCGGCGCTTCTGCCCCCGGCCCCGTGTGCATGGAGAAGTTCGGCTTCACGGTGGAGAATGTGCTCAATACCGCGCGCCGTCTCCTAAGCTAAGGTTTCTGCTCCTCCGGCCTAAACCCAGCAGGGATCCCTTCTCTGCTGGGTCTTTTTTGCTGCCCAATGGTGGCACAACTTGACAAGACTTAGCGAAGGCTGACAACTTGTTCAGCAGGACTTGCAAAACATTGCAGTTGTTTCAAACAAGGTTAAGACCCTTGCCCCCTCCCCCCCACCTCCTTTCCCCTTGTGGGAGAGGGGAGCGAGAAAGTTGTTTCATAGTTTCATAACTTTGTTTAAAACGACCCCAGATCCGCTTTCCTCTGGAAAGCTAACCCTTTCCACCCCCGCCTTGAAGGGAAAACGTTGGCTTCTGGCGACATGCTGATGTTCCTGGAGCAACTGAGGATCTGACAGCTCGGCCTACTGCAGGAAGCCCGCCAGCAAAATCACCGCTCCCCCCACGACGGCCAAAATCGTCAGTACCCGGCCTGCGTTGGCACTGCCCTTCCAGGAGTAGTTTTTCTCCGGTTTTTCCAGTTTTTCTGGCATAGCCATGCCTCTTTATGCCCCGTTAACTCTAATTTAACCTTCTCCCCCGGAATTTCTGCCGTGCGGTGCTGCGGTAGCTGGAAGGGGAGCTTGCTGAGGCGTACCCTTGAAAAAACAGCGACCACCTGGCCCGGCCAGCCCTTTTTGGGAACAATACAAGCAGGCAAGGAAGGGGATCCCAATTTCAAGGCGCATTCTGAGGCAGAGGCATGAGGTACGCGAAAGGAAGCAAAAGACTCGGCTTGATCATGGTCGCTTTGTCAGCCTGGGTGGGTGGACACCGTGCTGTCGCTCAGCCTGCCTTTCGGACAGTGCCGCTGCCTCGCCTGCCGGTGGGTGTGGATCAATTGGTCTTCGATCGCCCGGTGGCCCGCTTCAACCCCAACCTGCCTGCTGAGCTGGTGATCCACAATCGCACCGGCCTGCCTCTGGAATACGGCTTTACCGATCCGCGCCAGAAGGTGTCGGAACTTCCGCCGGGAGAAACGCTGCGTCTGAGCAACCTGCCGATCCCCAACTGCATGGCCATCAACACGCCGATGTTGTCCCCAGTGGGCTACCGGGTGAGCGTGGATCCCTTGAATGTAATCACCGTAGAGGTGCGCCTGGTCAACGATGTCTCCGGCGACCATTGTCTCGATTTACAAGAGACAGGCGCTATTTTCGTGAATTGATGCCAGCTTGAACGGGCAAAAGATAGCCTTTGGGATCCCGACCGGGTTCTAAACTTTGCGAAGATGAACGCCGCATCCCCCTATATCCCCCCGTACACGGGGGGACTGGGGGGCGGGGGGATCCGGGAACGTAGCCACCGACCGCCGCGCAGCAAAACCGAGCGTCGGCGGTCCAATAGTTGGGCGTTCTATCAACTGAGGCAGTTTGTGCACTACAAGGCAGCGAGAGCAGGGATCCAGGTTGTGGTGGTGCCACCTGCCTACAGCTCGCAGACCTGCCACCAGTGTTTTTGGATTGAGCAACGGGAAGGGAAGCATTTTCGTTGTGTGAACCCGCTCTGTGGTTGGGAAGGGGATGCAGATTTTAACGGTGCCAACGGGATTGCACTTTTGGGGGTTGCTGTAAACCAGCCCCCCTACATCCCCCCGCATGCGGGGGGATGTAGGGGGGCCCGTGGTTGGCTTGCCAACTGCAGGCCTACCAAAAGCCCGCTTCGTACCCCCCTCAATCCCCCCGCCCCCCTGCCCCCGTATACGGGGGTTGGGGGCTGGAAGGGGGGCGGTCGGAGCCGGGTAGTTTACATGGCAGTCAACCTTACTCGAATCTGACGTTGGAGCTGGGTCTGTTGGAGAGCCAACCCGAGGTTTAGGCGTATCGACAGCAATCGACCCCTATGACAGGATGCAAACAGGATGTCCAGGTCGATGTTCTTGTAGACTTTGCTCTGCCTTTGAGCTACTCGCCTGTAACCTAACTGAAGTGTCCTTTACTTTTACTTTTTTTGGATGGTCTCATGAGCGATAACTTGTATTCTTGGTTTCCCCGTGCCTTGGTGATGGGCGCTGCGGTGGTGGGGTTGTCGGGCCTGCCGGCAAGGGCTCAACAAATTACGGATCCCAGCCCGGCTCAAGCGGCCACCAATGTGGAGCCCACCTCGCCAATCTCGGCTTCTTTTCGCAGCCAAGATGGGGTCAGCGTGCGTCCGGAGACGGTGCGGGTTTTTGTGGATGGCAAAGATGTTACTGCCGAGTCGGTGATTACCCGGGATTTCTTCACCTACCGTCCCTCGCAGCCGCTACCGCCGGGACGGCGGGAAGTCCTGCTGGAGTTCACCAATACCCAGGGGGTGACCCGCCGCGTGACCTGGAGCTTCACCGTGGGTAACCCCGTCCGCGCCTCTATCGACCTGGTGGATCACAACGCCGGCAATCGCCCCTTGGCGGCGGGCGAGATCCTGCTGGTAACCGTCAAAGGCACTCCTTCCAGCCGGGTAACCGTTTACCTTGTCCAGGACGGGCGGCAGGTGCAAACCCTGCCGGCTCAGGAAGTTTCCAGCGGCACCTATGTGGTCAACGCCCTGATCGAGCCAAAAGATGCCACCCGCGAAGGGATCGTCATCGCTCGCCTGGAAAACGGCGGCCAGGTGCGCTTTATGACCGCAGAACAGCCCGCCCGCCTGATCGAGGGGGCCGCCGGTGGTATCCAGCGGCTCGCCACCCAAGAGGTTGCCGCGACGATCAGCCTCTCCAGCCTGCTGCCCCAGATCACCAACCTGCGCGATGGGGATCGGGTTTCCGGCTCTTCCTTTACGCTGCAGGGCACGACGGCTCCCAACGCTTCGGTGCGGGTGAATGTAACGGCTTCGACCTCGCTGGGGGGCATCATCAGCGCCCAACAGACGGTGACCAACCAAACTGTGCAAGCCGATGCCCAGGGCCGCTTCACCGTTACGGTGCGGCCGCCCATTCCGGCCTCCGGCACGGTGTATCAGATCAATCTCACGGCCACTTCCGGCAACCAAACCAGCCCGACGGTAACCTTGCGCCTCACCCAGCAGTAGCCTGTCCCCTTGGCTGGACTGAGAGTGTCGCCCTGCCGGCCTGGCAGTGGCGCCCAAGCTCCCCTCTCCCAGAGGGAGAGGGGGTGGGGGTGAGGGTCAATGGAAAGGCGGCTGAGAGATTTTTGGATTCTCAGAGTTTGCAGTTGGCGGGGATCCCTGGCGGTCTTGAGCGCGGGTTGGGGAGAGAGAAGACCGCTGTTGCCAGCGCCACAGGATCCCGGCCATGACCAGGGCGGGCGAGACGATCATGGCCAGGATCACCGGCAGGGTCTCCGGCAAGGCCAAGTAGGGGCCGCCATATTTGATGGCCGCGCTGATCCCGGCAGCGGCCACCATCAATTGCAGGGCAAACCAGAGGGTTTTGGGTTTCATGGTTGGCTGGGATCCCCTACCATGGCCGTGAGGATGCCGGCAACGCTCTCCAGATCTTCCGGTACTCGGTACAAAGTCAAGTCTTGTCGGATTGTCCGCGGATCCCCAAGGATCTGCCCGAACTGCCAGATAGATCCAATGGTAACAGCGCCGTAGATCTGCGCTTGCGGCTCCACCTGGGCCAGGGCGATCATCTCCACCGCCATTTGGACAAAAGCCCGCGTCAGATCGTCCTTTTTGGCTTCAACCACCAGCAGGATGTTCTTGCCCCGCAAGAGATAATCAAGGCTGCCCTTGAGCCAATTGTTGACCATCAGGGGATATTCCAGCCGCAAAGGAACTCGACAGTGAAGAGCCACTTCCGTCAGCACAGGGGCCACCAGCAGCTCTCGGCGGGCTGTCTCGCTGGTGAGGCTGACCAAAGGCAACAATTGTCGGATCCGGTTTTTCAGAGCTGGGGTTTGGGGTGGGGCAGGGGCAACGGGCCATGTCCACTCTCCTATCTCCAGACGGTAGCTAAACTGAGCCAGGATTTCCTCTGGCTCGTAGGGCATCTCAAAATAAGAGCGAAAAGTATAGGATTCGTCTTCCTTGAGAAGAGAGAGGTTCAGCATTGGTTACGACAAAAGCCCTGCTCAATCTGGCACAGCCAGAGCGGCAGCAATCCGCTCTTTGAGGGTAGCCACCACTTCCTCAATGGGAATTTCTACCGCTTGGCCGGTGGCGCGCTCGGCCAATTCCACCTTGCCTTGCTTAAGGCTGCGCCCGGTGGTAAGGCGGTAAGGGATCCCGATGAGATCCGCATCTTTGAACTTGACGCCGGCCCGCTCGTCCCGGTCGTCCCAGAGGGTCTCGATGCCGGCAGCAGCCAGTTCCTGCACCAATTTTTCCGCCACCTTCGTCTGCTCTGGGTCGGAGACGTTGGGCACCACCACCACCACGTGATAAGGGGCGATCGCCACCGGCCAGATGATCCCATTGGCATCGTGGGACTGTTCCACCGCCGCCTGGGCCAGGCGCGATACCCCAATGCCGTAGCAGCCCATCCACAGGGGCTGCTCGGATCCCTGCTCGTCGGTAAAGCTGGCCCGCATCGGCAGCGAAAACTTGAGGCCCAACTGGAAAATATGGCCGATCTCAATGCCGCGGGCGGTTTCCAGAATCTGGTCGGGGTTGAGCAGACAGCGATCCCCGGCTTGCGCTTTGCGCACGTCCACCACCTCCGGCAGGGGGTACTGCTCGCCCCAGTTGGCCCCCACTACGTGCCGCCCCACCTGGTTGCTGCCGGTTACAAAGTTTTTCAGCAGGGCTGCCGTCTGGTCGGCCAGGCGCAGGATCTGAGGGGCCAGGTTTTTCTGCCGGCCCAGGCAGCTATCCGGCAGGTCGGGCGCGATGTAGCCCACGGGGATCGGATCCCCTTGCCAGCTTTTTTGGATCTCCGCATCCGCCAAGGTGAGCTTGAGCAACTTGTTGGCTTGGTAGCGCTCCGCCAGACGGTTGAGGTGGTTGGCCAGCTTCACCTCATTGACTTCTTGATCGCCGCGGATGCTCAGCAGCACCACCACCCGTAGGCCGTTGTCGTAAAGGGCTTGGTAGAGGACGTTTTTGACAATCAGAGTGGGGGAGATCTTCAAGAAATTGGCCAGCTTCTCGATGGTTTCCGTTCCCGGCGTGTCCAGAACCTGGAAGGTGGTGTAGGGGGAGTCTGCTGCTGGCGGCGGAAGGGAGACGGCCTTCTCCACATTGGCGGCATAGGAGCCATCAGGAGTGTAGAGGATCTCGTCTTCTCCGGCAGAGGCCAACACCATAAACTCCTGCGAGGCTGCCGATGGCCCCCCGATGGCGCCGGCGTCGGCCTCCACCACGCGGAACTCCAGCCCGCAGCGGCGCAGGATGCGGCCGTAGGCCCGGTACATGTCCTGGTAGGTCTGGCGCAGGCTCTCTTCGTTGGCGTGGAAGGAGTAGGCGTCTTTCATGAGGAATTCCCGCCCGCGCAGCAGGCCAAAGCGGGGTCGAATCTCGTCGCGGAACTTGGTCTGGATTTGATAGAGAATTTGCGGCAACTGGCGATAGGAGCGAATGAGATCCCGGGCCAGCAGGGTAATCACCTCTTCGTGGGTAGGGCCCAGGGCCTGCTCGCGCCCCTGTCGGTCTTTGAGGGCGAACATGATCCCTTCCGCTTGGGTGTACACGTCCCAGCGGCCCGACTCCCGCCAGATCTCGGCTGGCTGCAACTGGGGCAGCAGACACTCCTGAGCGCCGATGGCGTTCATCTCCTCCCGGACGATGTCCGAGATCTTTTGCAAAACCCGCCAGAGGAGCGGCAAATAGGTGTAGATCCCCGGGGAGAGCCGCCGGATAAAGCCGCCCCGCAGCAGCAGCTTGTGGCTGATCAGTTCTGCTTCGGCAGGATCCTCCCGCAGGGTTACAAACAACATCTGACTCAATCTCTGGCTCCGTTGCATCCCTCCCCTCCACTTAGCAACTGCTTCCGTTGTTCTGGAGCAAATCCTCCCTCCTAGATCCCCTGGACTGGGATCCCTGCGACGCTAGGCCACCCAAATTAACTAGGCAGGAGCCAGCGTCCGCCGCTTGGTAACCATCTGGTAGACCTCGATAAGGTCCCCTTCTTGCCAGGCATCGAACTTCTCGATGCCGATCCCGCACTCGAAACCGGCGGCCACCTCCCGCACGTCGTCCTTGAAGCGCTTCAGAGAATCGAGACGGCCCTGGTAGACCACCTCCCCTTTGCGGCGAACCCGCACCAGAGCGTTGCGCTGCACCTTGCCGGAGAGCACGTAGCTGCCGGCAACCGCACCGCGGCTGATGGGGATGACTTTGCGCACTTCCGCCTGGCCCAGCGGCTCCTCCACCTCCTCCGGCTCCAGCAGGCCCTCCATCGCTGCCCGCAGATCGTCCAGCAAGTTGTAGATGATGTCGTATTCGCGCACATCCACCCCCTTGTCGTCGGCAGCCTGCCGCGCGCCGGGGGCGAAGCTGGTGTTGAAACCCAGAATAATGGCGTCGCTGGCTGCTGCCAGATCCACGTCAGTCTCGGTGATCTCCCCAGGAGCTGCTAGAAGCACTCGCAAGCGCACTTCTTCTTGCGGCAGATCCTGCAGCGCCGTCTGGATGGCCTCGGCGGATCCCTGCACGTCCGTCTTGATGATCAAGTTCAACTCCTTGAGCTGGCCTTCCTGGGCCTTGGCAGAGATGCTGCCCAAACTCACCCGCCGCGACAGCAGCGCCTGTTGCAGACGGGCTTGCCGCAGGGCTTCCGCTCGCTCCTCGGCAATCCGCCGGGCTTCTTTCTCGTCGGCGTACACCTGGAACTCATCCCCCGCTGCGGGCACCTCCTCCAGGCCCAACAGTTGCACCGCCGAAGAGGGCCCCGCTTCCTGCAGCCGTTGGCCGCGGTCGTCCATCATCGCCTTGACCCGGCCCAAGACGGCGCCGGCCACCAGGGTATCGCCCACCCGCAGGGTACCGTTTTGCACCAACAGAGTAGCCACCGGGCCGCGAGCCTTGTCCAGGTGGGCTTCGATCACGGTGCCGCGGGCAGGCCGGTTGGGGTTGGCCTGCAGCTCCGCCACATCGGCCACCAACAGGATCATCTCCAGCAGCGCGTCCAGGTTGCGGCGAGTGAGGGCGCTCACCTCCACCATGGGCGTGTCGCCGCCCCACTCCTCCGGCAACAGGCCGTGCTCTGCCAACTGCTGCTTGACGCGCTCCGGCTGGCTGCCGGGCTTGTCGATCTTGTTGATGGCCACGATGATCGGCACCTGGGCTGCGCGAGCGTGGCTGAGGGCCTCCAGCGTCTGCGGCTGCACCCCGTCGTCGGCAGCCACCACCAAAACGGCAATGTCGGTGACGCGGGCGCCGCGAGCGCGCATGGCGGTAAAGGCCTGGTGGCCGGGAGTATCCAGGAAAACAATGCGCCGCTTCTGGCCTTCGAAGTCCACGTCCACGTGGTAAGCGCCGATGCGCTGGGTGATCCCGCCGGCTTCTCGCTGGGCCACATTGGTGTGGCGGATGGCATCGAGCAGAGTGGTTTTGCCGTGATCCACGTGGCCCATGATGGTCACCACCGGCGGACGTGGCACCAGATGGTCGATGTCCTCCAGATCGAGGATCTCGGTTTTCTTGGCTTTGGGCTCTGCCTCGGGCCGACGTACTTCGTAGCCCAACTCTTTGGCCACCGACTCGGCCAGCGACTCGTCCAAAACCTGGTTGATGGTCACCCTCACTCCTTTAAAGAAGAGGGTTTTGATGATCTCGGTTTCGGCTACCCGCAGGCGGCGGGCCAATTCTTGCACGGTGAGGCTGCCCTCCAGGAGCAATACCTTCTCTTCTGGCAAGGATTCTGCTGCGGCCTCAGGAGCAGTAGCTTCGGCGGAGGCCGAGGGCCGCTGGGGGCGCTCAGCAGCCGGGCGAGGGCGAGCTGCTGCCGCGGGCGGACGATAGGAGGGGGGCTTGGCGGTGGGGCGCGCCAAGGGTTTGAGCGCGTTCAGCTCCGCCTGCTTGACGCTGGAGAGGACGGTCAAGGGATCCAAATCCAGAACGTCTCCGTCTCCTTCCTCTCTTCTGCGGCTGCGTTTGCGCTTGGCCTGGGTGCGGCCGGCCCGTCGTTCGAGGGCTTGTAGTTCCTCGTCCTCTTCTTCCACCGTCTTGCGCTTGAGTTTGGGCGCAGCAGGCCGCACGGGAGCTTCGGCCAACACCGGCGTGGGGCGTTCCTCAGGGATCCCTTCTGGCAAGCGAGGGGAAGCATCCGGCTCAGGGGGAAGAGGCTTAGCCACAGGACGGGTAGGAGGCCCTACCAATTCCAGCCGCCGCTGCGGACGAGGAGCCTCGTCAGCTTTGCCGCTGTCGGAGCTCTCTTCCTTCTTGGCCACCGGCGAGCGCGGCTCGGGACGAGTGCCAGGGCGGACAGGCGCGCCCACCAATTGCGGACGCGGGCGCTGTTCAGCTTGAGGGAGAGAAACCTTTTCCTCGACAGGAGGAGAGGTACGAGCGCCGCTGGGGGAGGGCGCCTCCGCAAGGCCAGGGCGACGGGATTCAGGGGCCCGTTGCGGCGGCTCGGGCCCAGAGGCGGCTCGTCGAGGGGGGGGGAGCACTGTCGGTCGCTTGGCCGCCGGAGCAGGGCTAGGTTCGGGGCTGCCGGCTTTGGCGGCAGCCTCAGGGCGAGTAGAAGCAGCTGCCGGCTGCGGCTCCTGGGCAGCCGGGCGCGCAGGCGGATCGACTTGCCGCCGCGGCGGGCCTATCAATTCGAGGCTGCCACCGGCAGCCCCTTTTTCAGAGGAGAGCTGGTCGGGTCGCTGCGGCGAAGGCTTGGAAGAACTGGCCTCACCAGCAGCAGCTTGCTGCTGAGCAGGAGCGGGCCGGCGAATGCCGACAATGTGCTGAGGGCGCTCACTTGCTTTGGCTTCGACGGGAGGCTGCGGTTGAGAGCTCTCAGGTTGCAGCTTGGGCCGGAGCCGGGGACGAGTCGGTTTCACAACGCGAGGTTCACTCAGTTTGCTGCGCACCAACTCGGCTTGCTCTGGAGAAATGGTGCTGCTATGGCTTTTGAAAGGGATCCCCAACTGCTCACAAACCTCCAGCACCTCGCGATTGTCACATCCCATTTCGCGGGCAATCTCGTAAAGTCGGACTTTATCGGTCATTCGTCTGCTAGCCTCTGCTCCTTGCTCCTTGTCAGTTTTACAACCCAAGTTAATACGATCCAAATCGCCAGATGGGACTGAACCTGTTGGGTGTGTGGCCACTTCCTTCGGCACAGCGAGAGCATCTCGGCGATCCTCCAAGAGCGCGGACTGGAGGGAATCCAAGTCCGAAGCTACTTTGGAAACATCCGCAGGGGACATAAAGCTAGGACAACCGGGGAAGAAACCAACATCAACAGTGCTTTTTAGAATAACCTTTCTGCGGCTCATACAGGTTGGCCGCAGCCAGTCCTCATTCTGACAGTTGAGAGGGGCTGCCGTGTAGTTCGCGACTGGATGAACCTGAAAAGGTGTTTCAATATCTTAACTTGGCCAATTCTGGAGCTGCCTAGGTTTTGTCTAAAGCGCTTGCCCCCGGGGCTGATGTTTCCGGGGGGCTCTGGGCCTCAGAATCGCGCAGCAGTTGCTGCTCCAGCAGTTGCCACAGCGAGTCGGGCACTGCTGCCTTGAGGGCTCTGCTCATCTGGTGCTTACGCCGGGCCGCCCGCAGACATTCGAGGCGGCGACAGAGGTAGGCAGAACGCCCCATGCCCTGATCCAAAAGCACCTGGTGAGTGTCGTATTGCCTAACCAGCCGCCACAACTGGGAGCGGGGAAACAGTTGGCGACAGCCGACACAGCGACGTAGCGGATCTGCCCCTGCCAAAAGACGCCATCTCGCTGAAGCACGGGAACTAGTCCAGTCTACTCCAAATGGGGCAGCCGCGACCTGAGAAACTCAAAGAAACGCTCCACCAAGTAGGGATCCCGCCAGCCCTTGGTCGTTTCTTGCCGCAGGATGTCCATGGCCTCCTGGACAGTGAAGGCTCGCTTGTAGGGCCGCTCCGAGGTAAGGGCGTCGTAGATGTCGACAATCTGAAAGACGCGGGCCACCAGGGGGATTGCTTCTCCCTTGAGGCCGTCGGGATAGCCGCTGCCGTCCCAGCGCTCGTGGTGGTGGCGGATAAGGGGCAGCACATCCCTCATGGTGCGCAAGGGGCGGCAGATTTCCTCTCCAATTAGGACGTGGGATTTCATCACCTCCCACTCTTCCGGCGTGTGCTTGCCCGTTTTGCCCAAGATGGCGTCGGGTATGCCCACTTTGCCGATGTCGTGCAGGTAACCTCCCCAGGTCAGCACCTTGATCAGGGGACGGGGTAGCTGGAGAAACTCGCCAAAGCTCTTGGCCAGGGCTGCCAGCCGCTCGCAGTGATCCCCGGTGGTCGGATCCCGGCTTTCTACACTGCGGGCAATGGCAAATAAAACCTGGGCGGCATGATCCAAGTCTTCATTGAGATGCTTCTGGCGAACGAGGGAGCGCACCCGCGCCAGCAACTCGGACTCGTCAAAGGGCTTGCTCAAGAAGTCGTCTGCCCCCGCCTCAATCCCGCGCAGGCGATTTTTGCGGTCGCTGGCCGCTGCAATCAACACCACCGGGATCAGGCGTGTCTCTTCATCAGCCTTGATGCGCCGACAGACCTCGAATCCGTCCAACCCCGGCATCATCACATCCAACAGGACCAGATCCGGCTGCAAGCTTGGCAGCATCTGCAGGGCTTGCTGGCCGTTTTCCGCCTCGCTGACGCGATAACCAATGCTCTCCAACAGATCCCCCAGCAACAGGCGACTGTGGGGCTGATCGTCCACGATGAGGAGATGGCCCGCCGGCTCCTGCTCTCCAAAAGGTGCTATCTCAGGGATCCCAACCCTCACGGGCCTCTCAGCTTGGGCGGATTGCATCTTGGTAGAGACTACTCCTAGCTCACCGCTTCCACCGTAATTTCAGCTCCCAATTGCAAGCATCCGCCTTTCCACTGAACTTGCCAGGGCCTCAAGCCGCCGCCAATCCCTTAAAACACGGGTAAATAAGGGGATTTTTTCTGTCGCAATTCCCTCGCTAGGGATCCCATTCCTCGGCCACAATGGGGATAATGGAGGTAGTCTTGGCTACGTTTTTGGCACCCGTTTTGACTTTACCATGCCGTCTTTTTCCTCTGAGTCTCTGCAGGAGCAGGTGCGCCGCATCGATGACCAGCTTTCCCGCCGATCCCTGGAGCTAGACCCGGCAGGCTACTTTGTCATCTATGTGGATCGGCAGCAGCAGCTCATTTGCGCTAAGTACTACAGCACTGTGATCAACGAGCGGGGGCTGGCCACCGACCCGGAGACTGGAGCGGTGATCCCCGCGCGGGGGCCGGTCAATCGCTCCCCGCAGCGGGTGTACGTTGGCCGGACGGCCAAAGAGTTGTGCGTCCAGATTTTTGAAAAAGAAAGCGAAAAGGTCGTCTCTCAGCTCAGCCACGCCGCCTACCTGGGGCGGGAGTTTCAGAAGGCAGAGGCGGCCCTGCTCTCTGGCGAAGAGTACGTGCAGGACTAAGACCAAGCTCGCTGCAGGAGGCCAGCCTATGGCAGAATCGAGCCAGCTTGCCGTGACCAAGATCACTGCAGGGCAAGCTTGGCCATGGACGACAAGGTTAAGCCGGGAGCCATTCTGCGGGGACGCTACGAAATCCTCGGCCTTCTGGGGCAAGGAGGGTTTGGGGTTACCTACAAGGCGGTGGATCGCGACACTTTCAACACTCCCTGCGTGGTCAAGCGCCTGCGCCCGCTCTCGACGGATCCCTACACCCTGGCCACGGCGCGCAAGCTGTTGGAACGGGAGGCCAAGGTTCTCAACCGGCTCAACAACTACGACCGGGTACCTCGCCTCTTGGCCCACTTCGAGCAGGATCAGGAGTTCTATTTAGTCGAGGAGTTCATTGCCGGGCACGACCTCACCCACGAGCTGGTAGACGGCAAGCCGCTCAGCGAGCCAGAGGTCGTGCAACTCCTGTGGGAAGTTCTCGAGATCCTGCGCCATGTCCACGCCCACCAGATCCTGCACCGGGACATCAAGCCGGCCAACCTGATGCGCCGCGACTTCGACGGCAAGTTGGTGTTGATTGACTTTGGGGCGGTGAAGGAGGTGGGGAGATTGGTTAGCCACGCCCCCGGTCAAACCCAGGTGGCGACGGTAATCGGCTCGGTGGGCTACATAGCCCCAGAACAGCTTGGCGGCAAGCCCCAACCCTGCAGCGATATCTACTCGGTGGGGGTGCTGGCCATCCAAGCGTTGACTGGCCGTCCCCCCACCAAGATCCGGGACGATCCCCGCACCGGCCAGCTGCTTTGGCGGGATCTGGTGCCAGTTAGCAAGGAGCTGGCCGAGATTGTAGATCGCATGATCTGTCCCCGCTGGCAGGAGCGCTTCCAGTCGGCGGCTGAGGTGATGGAGGCGCTGCGGCCTCTCCTGCCTACCCCCCCCGAAGGTGTAGCGCCTGCTCTTTCCCAGCTTTCGGTGGATCAACTCTTGGCGATGCGCTTGGTAACCCGCGGCCAGGAAAAAGCTCGCCAAGGGGATCTGCAGGGAGCAATTGCCGACTACACCCTGGCCATTCAACTGGATCCCCAGAATGGCCGCGCCCACAGCCAGCGGGGCAGCGTCCGCTACAAAAGTGGCGACTGGGCAGGGGCTGTGGAGGATTTCACCCAGGCCATTCAACTGACAGGAGACGCCCGTGCCTATGTCAACCGCGGCATCGCCCGCTACCGACTGGGGGACTATGAGGGGGCAGTTGCCGATTACACCCACGCCCTCCACCTCAACCCCAGCTGGGCCGTGGCCTACTACAACCGCGGCAACGCCTACCGCCAGCTCGAGCAAAACCAAAAGGCCATCGAGGACTATTCCCGCGCCCTTGAGCTCAACCCCGAGGAAGTACGGGCTTATTTCAACCGCGGCGTGGTGCGCGGCCATCTGGGAGATGCGCAAGGGGCCGTGGCCGATTTTTCCGAGGTCATCCAACGAGATCCCCAGGATGTGGAAGCCTATTTCAACCGGGGCGTGGCGCGGGCGCAGTTGCTGGACTTTCAGGGAGCGATTGAAGACTACACCCAGGCGCTGCAGCGGGATCCCGCCCACTCTAAGGCCTACTACCACCGCGGCCTGGCCCGCCAAGCTTTGGGGGAGTCCCAGGGGGCCATCGAGGATTTTTCCCAAGCCATTGCGCTGCAGCCTGCTGGGGCCTCTGAGGCGGGGGTGGCAGCGCAGGCGGAGCTCTATCTGCAGCGGGCTATAGCCTACCTGGGCAGCAACGCCCTGGAGGCAGCGCTGGCTGACTGCGAACAGGCGCTCCGCCTTAATCCTGCCCTGGCGCTAGCCCATTTCTACCGGGGGCTGGCCCGCCAGGGGTTGGGGGATCCGGCAGGCGCTTTGGCCGACTTCAACCGCGCCCTGGAGTTGGATCCCCGGCTGGCCAAGGCCTACCTCAAGCGTGGGATTGCCCATCTGGAGCTGGGTCACCTGGAAGCGGCTCTGGCAGACTTGAATCAGGCCATTGCTTTAGATGCCAGCGATGTCGGCGCCCGCAGCAGCCGCGGGCAGGTTCACCGGCTTTTGGGGGATCCCTTGGCGGCCCTGCAGGACTACACGGCTGCCCTGGAGCGGGATCCCCGCAACCCGCAGCTCTACTTCGACCGCGGCCAGATCTACTTTGAGCAAGAAGATTGGGCAGCAGCCTGTGAGGATTTCTCCCAGGCGCTGCAGTGGGCAGGCCAGCCGGGGGGCCCCCATGGGCTGGATCTGATGGCTCGTATCCACTTGTACCGGGGCATGGCGCGGCAGCGGCTGGAAGACTGGCAGGGAGCGCTGGCCGATTTCACGGCCTTGATCCAAGAGCAGCCGCAGGCTTCCCAGGGATTTGCCCTGCGGGCAGCGGTACACCTAGTCTTGGGAGACGAGGAGGCAGCGTTGGCTGATCTCGACCGGGCCATAGGCTGCAACCGCGACTGGGGGCTGGCGGATGCGGCGCTGGCCTACCGGCAGCGGGGGGATCTCCACCGCCAGGCCAACCGGCTGCAGCAGGCCATTGCCGACTACACCCAGGTCCTGGCCTTGAACCCGCAGGAGCGCCACGCCCTCCTCTGGCGGGCTCTCCTTTGGGATCAGGCGGGGGAAATAGAGAGGGCCCTGGCCGATTACACCCAGCTCCTGCAACTGGAGCCAGATCCGCAGACGCGCCTCTGGGCCTTGAACAACCGCGGCTGGGCCTACGCCCAACAGGGAGATTTTGCGGCAGCTATCCGCGACTACACGCAGGTTCTCGAACGGGATCCCAGCCACATCAAAGCCCACTGCAACCGTGCCCTAGCCCGCGCTGCCGTTGGTGACTGGCAAGGAGCCTGTCAGGACTTCCAAACTGCTCTCCAGTTGCAAGGATACGAGGGTCGCCTTTGGGAAGAAGAGACTCACTCCCTAGGCAGCTCTTAGCGATCCTCTACCCTGAGCCTAACTTGCTCCCGTCGCTCCTCGAAGTCGCTCACCAGCAGCCTTACCTTGAGCTGCCATTCTCCCGCTAAGGGCAAGAGGACATCTTCCACCTCAAACTGGCCAGGTTCTCTTGGCAGCGCCTGGCGGCGCAGAGGCGGGATCCCACGTGCGGGGAGGTCAAACTCCAGGCTCAGCTCCTGGGCGGGGATCCCCTTAACTTCCACTTGGATGCGGTTGTTGCCAGGGCGGCAGGGCAGGATCTGCAGGCGGAGGCTGCCTTCCGGACAGCTCAATGTCTCTTGGCAAGCCGGTCCCGCTCCTTGGCCAGGAGGGGCTTGGGCCACCAGAAAGCTGGTCAAGGCCAGCACCAGAACTAGCCCCACCAACTCCAGGCGGACAATTTGGCGCAGGGATCGGCCCGCCGACCAAACCCCCTCTCGCAACGCCGGCAGCAGCCGCAACTTGTTGTGGGCGCCCAAACCCACGATCATCAGCACCAGCAACAGCTTCGCCCAGAGGTACTGCCCGTAGGGGTGCTCCCAGTCCCAGCCGCGGTGGATCCCGCCCATCCCCACTCCCGCCAGCACCAGCCCCGGCACAGCCCAGGTGGCCACATCGGAAAATCGTTGGATGACACCTGCCGATTGGGAAGTCCATTCAAGGACTCCGTCCCGCTGGCGCAATCGGCTCAACAGGCGCTCCACCCCCCACAGCCCCCCCAACCAAAAAGCCGAGCCGGCCAGGTGCAGCCCCAAGAGGGCCATCGTCCCTGCTGGATACTCGCTGGTGAGGGCATGGCCGATGGGCAAAAACGACCCTATCACCGCCACCGACCCCAGGCCGTTGGCCCAGCGGGGCCCGCCCTCGCAGGCCCAGATCAGGATCCCCAGCCCCACCAGCCGCAGCCCTGTGCCCCATCCGTAGGGAGAGATGAGCACGCTCAGCAGCTCTGGCCCGGCAAAGTGGGGGTAGAGCTGGGCCAAATGCAAACCCAAAGCCACCAGCGTCAGGCTGAGGGTGAGCCAGGCGGCAGCAAAAGCCCAGGCCTCAGCAGAGAGCTCTATTTCATCGGCAGTGCCCGACCGCCCCCGCACCAGCCGCCACCAGCCCAGCACGCCGACAACAAACAGGCTGCCCAGGTAGATCCCCCAGCGCACCCCCACCAGCGGCCAATAGAAGGGATCCCCCGCTTGGGCTGCCCTCGCCGCTCGCAACAGCTCCGGATCCGCCGCCCCCACCAGGAAGACAAACGAGCCCCCTACCGGATGAGAGTCGGCAGAGATGGCCCGCCAACTGACGATGTAAACCCCCTCCGGCATCTCCGCAGGCAAATCTCCCTGGGGCGCGTTGCCGCTGCTAACCAAGTTTTCCAGGGGCAGCACCTGGCCGTTGCTGTCCAGCACCTGGAGCTGCGTGAGCTGCACGGGTTCATTGAAGACCAGCCGCACCTGCGCCGGGGCTTCCTGCAGCATCGCCCCATCTTCGGGAAAGGTGGAGAGCAAGCTGGCGTGGGCAAAAACGGGTCGGATCCCGCCCACCCACAGCAGGGCGCACAAGAGACCCACCCGAATCCAGAAGAGGATAGACATCATCCCAACGGCAAACCCGGCTAGCGAGCGCCATGCCCGTGGCTGTGTCCATGCCCGTGGCCGTGGGTCTCTCCTTTGCCCGTCAGCTTCAGCAGGGGTGCTGGCTCCGGCAAGCTATGGGGATCCTCCCCCGGCTGCGCCACCTGGATCCAGCGGTACATGCCTTGCTCACATTCCTGGATAACCGGGATGGGGAGGGTCTCGCCGGGGCGATCCGGCAACCTGAGAAGAATACTGAACTCATCCATAAACTCATCCGGCAGCGAGCCGCCGCTCCAGATCACCTCGGCCACCGTTTCGGTGATCATCTTCCCGTGGGACTCGTAAGGTTTGTCCAGCGGCTTTTTCACCGTCTCAATTTTCCACAGGGGATGCACCATTGGCTTCACCGAGGTCGCCCCTTCCGGGATCTGCACCCGCAGGCGAATGGTGGGGGATCCATCGCAGCCATGGGGCACGCGGAAGGTGAGCTTGGCAACGCTGCCCGCCGGGGCCTCTTTGGGATGGACGGTTACATGGGCCCAAGCAGAAGCAAGGGGCAAAACGCTCATCCCCAGCGCAAGCAGAGATTTCTTGGCCAAGGCCAAGTAACTTTGCAAACTGAACATTGCAAACGCTCCTTAACAACGCTAGGTGGAAAGAGAACCAGGCAGGGTCTGGCTGGCAAAACCTATGGATGGTGATGGGATCCGTGGGATTCGGTTACGCTCATGCTGTGCTGACCCCAACTGGAGAGGCCCATGGACACCAGGCCGGCGCTGGCCAGGCCCATCGACACCAGCCCAAAAGAGAGGGCGCCCATCGCCACCAGGCCAATGGAGAGAATGCCGTGGGTCACCACGCCTATGGCCACCACCCCGTGGGCGGAGATGCCGACGGCCACCAAACCATGCGCCCCCACACCAACCGACAAGATTTTGCGGCGGGATCCCTGTGCTCCACAGCCCTGCTCCTGCGGCACCGGGGCGACAGAATTTTTCGGAGCCAAGGTCAGATCTTGAGTCCTCTCCTGAGCCATCAGCCTTTGCTCCAGTTGTGCTCAGCCCGGTCGAGAACATAGGCGGCCACGGCTTCGATTTCTTCTGGTTTGAGGAGCTTGCCAAAAGCGGGCATGGCCCCTTTGCCGTTGCGCACCTGGGCTTGGATCAGCTCAGGGGTATCCACGTGGTACTCGTGCAGGGCAGCCAGGGAAAGGTTTTTCGCCGCCACCAGAGTGTTGCGACCGTTCAAGTGACAGCCCACACACTTGGCCTGAAAGACCTTGGCACCCAAAGCCAAATCCGGTTCCGCAGAAGCCACCTGCGGGCCCCAGAAGACGGCGGCGCCGACCAGCAAAAGGAGCAAGAAAAACTTGATGATCCGCATTTTCCTCTCAACAATCTGCAAAAAACCGCTCATGGAAAAATCCAGCTTTTGAAGCTAGACCATTATCTCCACTAGGTCAGGTTAGGTCAAAAGACAGCCTGTCAACTCCCCTGCAGGTACCATAGGGTGCAGGATCCCCAGGGCCATGAGCAGTCTGCCGCCGGAGTTCATCCAGTTGGTGCGCCAGAAGGCCGACATCGTCGAGGTGGTGGCCGAAAAGGTGGTGTTGCGCAAGCAGGGCAAGAATTTCGTCGGCCTCTGCCCTTTCCACAACGACCACAAGCCCAGCTTTCAGGTCAGCCCCAGCAAGCAGATCTACAAGTGCTTTGCCTGCGGGGCGGGGGGAGATGTCATCCGCTTTGTCAGCCAGATAGAGGGCCTTTCCTTTGCCGAGGGGGTGCGCCACCTGGCCCGCCGCTACCATGTGCCGGAGCCCAAGGGATCCCTCTCCCAGGACTACGAGCGCCAACTCTCCCACCGGGAAAAGCTGCTGGAGATTTTGGCCCTGGCTGCCGATTTCTATCGGCATGCTCTCCGCTCCCAGATAGGATCCGCCGCCCGCCAGTACCTGCACAGCCGCCGCCTGAGCGAAGAGACCTTGCAAAAATTTCAAATCGGCTTTGCTCCCCCCGGCTGGCACTCGCTCTACGAGTACCTGGTCAACCAAAAGCGCCAGCCGGTCAAACTTCTAGAAGAAGCCGGCTTGCTGGTGCCGCGCCAGCAGGGATCCGGCCATTACGACCGCTTCCGCAACCGCATCATGCTGCCCATTTTCGATTTGCAGGGGCGGGTCATTGGCTTTGCCGGCAGAGCCCTGGGAGAGGAGCAGCCCAAGTACCTCAACTCCCCGGAAACGGAACTTTTCAACAAGGGCCAGGTGGTCTATGGTCTCAACTTTGCCCGCGAGGCCATTGCCAAAGCCGACCAAGTCTTGGTGGTGGAAGGCTATTTCGATGTCATCGCCCTGCACCAAGCCGGCATCGCCTATGCCGTAGCCGCGATGGGCACAGCCTTGACGCCGCACCAGGTCAAGACTCTGCTGCGCTATACCCAGTCCAAGCGGCTGATTCTCAACTTCGATGCCGACCGCGCTGGGTTGAATGCCGCCAAGCGGGCCATCGAGGCCATTGAAGAGCAGGCGCGGCGGGGGGAAATCGAGCTGCGCATCCTCACCCTTCCTGCCGGGAAAGATGCCGACGAGTTCCTGCGGCAGCACTCGGTCTCCGCATTTGAGGCCCTGCTGGCTCAGGCTCCCCTGTGGCTAGATTGGCAAATTGACCAGGTGCTGGCCGGTCGGGATCTCGCTCAAGGTGCCGATTTCCAACAGGCCTATCAGGCGCTGGTACAACTGCTGGCTGGTTTGGGCGGGCAATGGCGCTCTCTGTACATCCACAAAGTGGCGGAATTGCTCAGCCGGGGCAACGCTCGCCTCTGCCGCGATCTGGAAGAGGACCTGCGCCGGGCCGTGCGCCAGTACCGCTGGTCCAAACCCCGGCAACTTGCTGCCCCCAAGGGATGCAAACTTTTGCAATCGGAGTCCCACCTTCTGCAGATCTTTTTGCACTTTGCCGAGTACCGCCGCGAGATCCGCCAAACCTTGATGGAGCGGGAGCTGCAGTTTAGCTTCCGTCCCCACCGGGAGCTGTGGCAGCGGATCTTGGAGCTGCTCTCGGCCCAGCCGGAGCTGGAAGACGAGGAGGAGGGTCTCCTGACCGCCCTGCGCACCCTCTGCGCCCAAGACGAGGACCTCAACGAGCGCCTCAGCCACCTGCTCTGGCTGGACGAAAATACCCGCTTGGCCCTGATGCGTCCGCGCCTGGTGGTGCGGGCTGCCTTGGCCAACATGGAGTTGGAAATTCGCCAGAAGCGCTACCGCTACTGGACGCAGCTCTGGGATCAGGCCTTTTCCGAGGGCAACACCGCTCTGGCTGCCCAGTACCAGGCCAGCATTCAACAGGAATATCAGGCTATTCAGGCCTTGCAGCGCCAGGTGCAACTCAACCTGGAAGACCTGCTGGAGGCACCGCTGGCTGAAGACTAGGGGGGCTCTTCTCCCTAAGGGAGCGGGGCAGGGGGTGAGGGCCCAGCAAAGCGCGCTGGCGAGAGGCTGGGGAGCCACTCATCCTCTTGTCCATAGGCCTGCTGGGCAAAGCGGCGAGCCAGGGCCGGCAGGATGGCCAAAGGGCTGCTGAAGCCGGAGAAGAGCTGCAGCCCTTCCCAGCCGGGCAGGGATCCCACCAAAGGCTGGTGATCGGCGCTGAAGGCCACCAAGCAGTGATACCACCGCCCAGGCAGGCGGGCCACCTGAGGCAGGTAGCGACCGGCCTGTTCCCGGATCTGGGCTTCGCTGGCAGCGGCATCTACCTCGGCCATGGGATCCGTCAGCACCCGACTAATCTGCCCCAGGCGAAGGCTGCCGTCGAGAAACTGCACGATCCCGACATCCAGGATGGGCGGGCAGAGCTCCTGTCCCGGCTGGTCCCAGAGGGGATCCCGGTCGGGGCGGCCAGCTTGCCGCTCCAGCTCCAAACGCTGCACGGGCGCGCCCATGACGATGGCTCTCAACCGCACCTCCGCAGGATCCAGCTCCAGGGATTCGGCGTGGGTGAAGTAGATAGGAGCCCAGATCCCGGCCTGGCGCAACAAAGCCCGTGTCCAGCCGCCGGCGCACACCACCACCTGAGCCGCTCCGCAGAAGTCGGTATCCGTCTCCACGCCCGTAATGCGCCGGCCCTGGCGCCGCAAGGCCCTTACGGTTTGCAAGAGGAGGGATCCCCCTAGGCGTTGGAAAGCCTTCTGAAAAGCCAGCGTCGTCAACCAGGGGTGGATGTGGCCATGCCGCGCCCAGAGTACACCCTCGAGGGCGGCAGGGTTTAAAAGCGGCTCTAGCTCACAGGCCGCCTCTACAGAAATTCGCTGCGGTGGGATGCGACAGTCGGCCAGATCGGCTTCCACTGCCTCCATCCTGTAGCCAGGGGCAACGGGCATGAGCAGATCCAGCTCGCGAAATTGAAGATCCGCCTCCAGCTCCTCTGACAGGGTGCGGTAGCGCTGGATCCCTTCTTCCCCCAGGGCTTTGAGCAGGGGGGTTTTCCCGGCCCAATGGGCCAGGCCACCGTAGCTGTAGCGAGTGGCACTGGACGGCAGCGCTTCCTTCTCAACGAGGAGAACGGATCCCCCCTGGCGGGCCAGCTCGTAGCTCAAGGCTGCCCCCGTGATCCCGCCGCCGACGACGATCCAGTCGTAGTTGGCCATGCTGCGGCCCTGAAACCTATCTTGCGGCAGAGTGGCTCTTTCAGGGTAGCAAGCACAGCAGAACCTAAGCCGTGGCGGATACCAGCTGAGGCGGAACCCACAGAGAGCCTCCCTGAGTCCTGATCGAGTGTTCCCGCCGAAGTCGAATGGCGTTCTCTGGCGTTCATCGTGATCGATAGCGTAGCAAGGGTGAAGATATGAACGAACTACTGCAAACCATCAACCGCAGTCTTCTAGAGATGGCGTTCGGGCCGTGCGGCGCCTGGCGGGATCCGCAGCCAACCGGTGGATCCCCAGCCCTTCCCTACAAATGCTGCTGGTGCAAGTCAGCCAAGTGGGTGCTTGGGTGGCAGGGATCCTGGCAGCCAGCGTGGTGGCTTTCCCAGATCTGCGCCTGGGAGATCTGATCGGGCTGTTGGGGTTAGGGTCGGTGGCCATCGGTTTTGCTTTTCAAGATATTTTCAAGAACTTCCTGGCGGGCGTGCTGCTGCTTTTGAACGAGCCTTTTCAACTCAATGACCAGATTGTCGTCGGGGATTTTGAAGGTACAGTTGAGGAAATCAGCATTCGCTCCACCCAGATTCGCACCTACCAAGGAGAACGGGTGGTGATCCCCACCAGCCCGATCACGGTCTTAACCGATCGCCCCTTTCGCCGCACCGATCTGGAGATTGGCCTCGACTACAACACACCCCTGCCCAAAGCCTTGGAGGTGCTGCTGGAGGCGATGCAAGGCGTGGAGGGAGTGCTGGCGGAGCCCCCTTTGAGCTGGACATCGTCGGCTTTGGCGACAGCTCCATCGATTTTGTGGTGCGCTACTGGACTCGGCCTCGCAAGGCGGAGGTGCGCCGCGTCCGCACTCAGGTGATATCGCCCTCAAGCAGGCCTGTGACCGGGCCGGATTGGTCATTCCCTACCCGATTCGCACGGTGTACCTGTTCGACCAGCAGGATTTTCAGGATCACCTCCCCACTTCCAGAGCCGCCTAGGGATAGCGGGCCGGCAGCATTTGGAACCGGCTCTCCCCCAGCAACACCGCCTTGGGGTTGGGATAGGTATCTTGCAAAAGGGCGCAGGCACTCCCCGCCCTCCGGCTACTGCCTGCCAGCAGGCAAGAGTCTCATCCGTAGAGGAGCCGCTCCACCGCTGCCACAATATCTGCCGGCTGCACAATGGTGGCCGCTTCTAGCGTGCCGTTGTAGGGGGTGGGAATGTCTTGGGAGGCCAGGCGCACTACGGGCGCGTCCAGCTCGTCGAAGAGTTCTTCCATGATGCGGGCCGTCAGCTCTGCCCCAATGCCGCCCGTTTTCATGTCTTCTTCCACGATGACCACCCGGTGGGTTTTGCGCACCGAAGCAGCAATCGTCTCCATATCGAGGGGCTTGAGGGAGATCAAGTCGATCACTTCCGGATCGATCTCCTGCTCCAGCAGGGTGTCCACGGCCTTAAGCACGTGGTGGCGCATGCGCGAGTAGGTGAGGATGGTAACGTCAGATCCCGTGCGGACAACTTCCGCCTTGTCCAGGGGCAAGAGGTACTCCTCCTCCGGCAGGTCTTCTTTGAGGTTGTAGAGGAGCACATGCTCGAAAAAGAGAACGGGGTTGTCGTCGCGGATGGCCGACTTGAGCAGACCCTTGGCGTTGTAAGGGGTGGAACAGGCGACGATCTTCAGACCCGGCACTGCCTGAAAGTAAGCCTCCAGCCGCTGCGAGTGCTCGGCTCCCAATTGGCGTCCCACCCCGCCTGGCCCGCGGATCACCAGCGGGATCTTGAAGTTGCCGCCGGACGTGTAGCGCAGCATGCCGGCATTGTTGGCAATTTGGTTAAAGGCCAGGAGCAAAAAGCCCATGTTCATCCCTTCCACCACAGGCCGCAAGCCGGTCATGGCTGCCCCGATGGCCAAGCCGGTGAAGCTGTTTTCGCAAATGGGGGTATCCAGGAGGCGCATCTCCCCGTATTTGCGATATAGGTCTTTGGTGACTTTGTAGGAGCCGCCGTAGTGGCCCACATCCTCTCCCAGAACAAACACATTGGGATCCCTGGCCATCTCTTCGTCGAGGGCGGCACGCAAGGCATTGTAAAGGAAGGTCTCGGCCATAGAGGGCAACCGCTGCTCAAAAATGTTGCTAAGTTTCCATTAAACCATTTTGCCGGCAGGGATCCGCTGGCAGACAACCCGCTGGACAGGGCACCTCGCCCCTAGGGATCCCAACCCCGGTCATGTTGCCAAAAGCACACCAAAACGGTATCAGCAGCTCTGCGAGCGCCTCGCCAAAACCCGCAAAGGCCGATTCTTTCGTTGACCCGCTCGATGCCTTGCGCCACAAGGCTTTCAGGCCTCTCACCCCCCCTCTTCGGGGCCCTTTTTTGCCGTTTTCGACCGACCCCCTCGCAAATAGGCCTTGCATTCCTTGCCCCGCTTGGGTTTAATAAGGGTAGAGTTCCCCCTTCGGGGGGATCCCTAGAAATTGGAAACTTTCTTAACTCACAGAATTTGGAGAGCACCCATTCTGGTTCCCCCTTCGGGGGGATCCCTAGAAATTGGAAACTTTAACTAGCTACTCCCACTTGTATGGGACTAGGTGTTCCCCCTTCGGGGGGATCCCTAGAAATTGGAAACGGGGTTAGGTTGATGAAGGTGGGCATAGATAACCTCCTAGTTCCCCCTTCGGGGGAATCCCTAGAAATTGGAAACTTTTACCCTCTGTGACTGCATGGAGCACAGCCCATGGTTCCCCCTTCGGGGGGATCCCTAGAAATTGGAAACCTCTGTTCCAGCCCTGTTCCAGTACAATCCAGTGACGTTCCCCCTTCGGGGGGATCCCTAGAAATTGGAAACTGCTTCTGGGCTACAACACAGGCCTGTACGGCCATGTTCCCCCTTCGGGGGGATCCCTAGAAATTGGAAACAGTAAACCGTAGCGCCTCGCTTGCTCCAAAAGCACCTTGTTCCCCCTTCGGGGGGATCCCTAGAAATTGGAAACTTCTCATTGGTCTCCCCGTCGATGCGTGCATGCTGGAGTTCCCCCTTCGGGGGGATCCCTAGAAATTGGAAACACACTCTGCCGGTGGTGTTAATAAGCAAAGCTCCGATCTCAAAGTTCCCCCTTCGGGGGGATCCCTAGAAATTGGAAACGGATAATCGGCGACGTCTTTGTAAGGCTTACCGATGTTCCCCCTTCGGGGGGATCCCTAGAAATTGGAAACTCCAATATCTCAGCTGAAGGAAACTGTTATTATTAACGTTCCCCCTTCGGGGGGATCCCTAGAAATTGGAAACTTGACCTAAGTGGCAGGGGGGATATGCATTGCCACGTTCCCCCTTCGGGGGGATCCCTAGAAATTGGAAACGTTCCAATACATCGTTTTCCCGGCAATCTGCCGAACCGTTCCCCCTTCGGGGGGATCCCTAGAAATTGGAAACACTGGGTATCGTTTTGAGGGTACACTTTAAACGGGTTCCCCCTTCGGGGGGATCCCTAGAAATTGGAAACTACAAATGTAGAAGAAGTCATTACTACCATATGTAAAAAAGTTCCCCCTTCGGGGGGATCCCTAGAAATTGGAAACTCGATGTACCACCCGTCCTCATGTCGGGCAGCGAATTTAAGTTCCCCCTTCGGGGGGATCCCTAGAAATTGGAAACGACTAGATCAAACACGAGGTTGCCCATTCAGGGCAAGTTCCCCCTTCGGGGGGATCCCTAGAAATTGGAAACTCCAGTCGATGAAACAGCTTGTGTCCTTTTCATCGGTTGTAGTAGTTCCCCCTTCGGGGGGATCCCTAGAAATTGGAAACGCCCAACAGCTCTTCCTTGATAAATCCTTCTCTAATAGGTTCCCCCTTCGGGGGGATCCCTAGAAATTGGACTAGAAATAGAAAATGAGCTTGCTGCTGCCGAAGCTAGCCCTGACATTGGGAGATCCGGCGGGGATTGGGCCAGAGATTGTGCTCAAGGCGCTGGCGGATCCCCAGGTGCAGGCCTGCGCCCAGATAACGGTGGTGGGCGAGCGGCAGGTTTTGGAAGCTACCTACTGCCTTCTGCGCCAGCGAGGGGCAACCGACCTGGCCGACCCGGCAGGGATCCCGGTGCTGGAGGGCGGCAGCGGCTTCTACCTAGAGCTGTCGCGCGTGGGCCGGGGGGATGTCGCAAGCGGGGCGGCCAGCTTTGCCTACCTGAAAACAGCTATTGAAGAAGCGCTGCGGGGCCAGTTCCAGGGGATCGTGACCGCTCCCATTGCCAAATACCTCTGGCACCAGGCGGGCTACCCCTTCCCTGGCCAAACAGAAGTTCTGGCCCAGCTCAGCGGGAGCGAGCGCTACGGCATGCTGTTTGTGGCCCGTTCTCCCCACAGCGGCTGGCAGATCCGGGTTTTGCTGGCCACCACCCACATCCCCCTGAGCCAGGTGCCCCTCACCCTTACCCCGGAGCTGGTGCGCGCGAAGTTGGACTTGCTGGTTGGATCCCTGCGTAAGCTCTTTGGGATTGTCAATCCGGTGATTGCTGTGGCTGGCCTTAACCCCCATGCTGGCGAGCAGGGGCAGCTTGGGCAGGAAGAGAAAACGTGGCTGGCGGAGCTGCTAAGAACCTATCCCCACGCCAAAATCTGGGGGCCGCTTCCCCCCGATACCATGTGGCTAGCGCCCGCCCAGGCCTGGTATGGTCAAGGAGCTCCTGCTGTGGCCGATGCCTACCTGGCTCTCTACCACGACCAAGGCCTGATCCCCGTGAAGCTGCTGGCGTTTGACCGGGCCGTCAACCTAACCCTGGGGTTGCCCTTTATTCGCACCTCCCCCGACCACGGCACTGCCTTTGACCTAGCCGGGCAGGGGGTAGCCCGCGCCGAGAGCCTCAAGCAGGCCATCCTGCTAGCAGCCGAACTGGCCCCTACGGCCGCCACAGCGTCTCGATCCCTCCAGGGCCAGCAATAATGGCCTCGGTGGCCATGCCGATAAACAGGCCGTGCTCCACTACCCCCACCGTTCCCTTGAGCTGCTCGGCCAGCTTGGCCGGATTGGCGATGGGGCCAAACTGGCAGTCGAGGATGTAGTGCTGCTCGTCGGTGAGGTAGGGATCCCCCTCGGCAGTGCGCCGCAGCACCGCCTGACAGCCCAGGGCCTCCACCCGCGCTAGGGTCGTCTTCCAGCCAAAGCGCACCACCTCCACCGGCACCGGGAAGCGGGTGCCCAGGTGGGCCACCTTTTTGGAGGCATCGGCGATGATGATGAGCTCAGCAGCGCTGGCCTCCACCAGTTTCTCCCGCAGCAGAGCTCCCCCTGCCCCCTTGATGAGGTTGAGGGATCCCACTTCGATTTCGTCGGCTCCATCGATGGCAAGATCTAGGCGCGGCTGCTCCTCCAGCGTGGCCAGCGGGATCCCTAGAGAGCGGGCCTGTTCTGCCGTGCGCTCGGAAGTGGGCACCCCAATGAACTGCAGCCCCTCCTTTTGCATTCGCTGGGCTAGGGCGCCCACAGCAAAGGCGGCTGTGGATCCCGTGCCCAGCCCCACCACCATGCCCGACTGCACCTTTTGGGCCGCCGCTTGGGCTGCCGCCTGTTTCAGCTCATCTGCACTGGCCATCTCGCCTTTCCGAAGTTCAACCGAATTATTCTACCGTCCGCTCCAGCTAAAGCCTGCTGGCGCCTCCACCACCTGGCCAAAGAGATCGTAGGGCTCGGCCCGCGTAATCTGGACCGGCACCAGGGATCCCAGGGATCCCGGCCCGCGCACATACACCACCCCGTCCACCTCAGGGGCAAAGCGGGGGGAACGGCCAATCCACTCGCCGGTGCGGGGGTTTTCCTGCTCCAAAAGCACAGGCACCACCTGCCCCACCTGCTCGCGGTTGCGGCGGAAGGCGATCCCTTGCTGCAGCTGCATCAGGCGGGCGCGGCGCTCTTCCTTGAGGGGCTCCGGCACCTGCTGGGGCAGATGGTAGGCGGGCGTGCCCTCTTCCGGGGAAAAGGTGAACACCCCCACATGGTCAAATTGGTGGCGCTGGACAAACTCCAAAAGATGCTGGAAGTGCTCCTCCGTCTCGCCGGGAAAGCCGACGATAAAGCTGGTGCGCAGGACAGCCTTGGGCAGGGCCTGGCGCAGCCGTTCGATGAGCCGGTCGTTAACCTGGCCCTGCCAGGGGCGGTTCATGGCCTTGAGGATCGCTGGGTGGCTGTGCTGCAGCGGCAGATCCAGATAGAGCAAGAAATTGGGCGTCTCCTGAATGGCCTCCACCACCGCCGGCGTAATGCCCGTGGGGTAGGCATAGAGCATGCGGATCCAGGGGATGGGGATCTGGCCCAGAGCGCGGATAAGCTCGGCCAGCCGCGGCTCCCCGTAGAGGTCGAGCCCGTAGTTGGTGGTGATCTGGGAAATGAGGATTAGCTCCTGCACCCCTTCTGCAGCCAGTTGTTCTGCTTCCCGCAGAATGGACTCGATGGGGCGGGAGCGTTGCTTTCCCCGCAGGTGGGGGATGATGCAGAAGGAGCAGCGGTAATCACACCCTTCCGCCACCCGCAGGTAGGCCACCGGGGCATGGGTGGTGCGATAGCGGGGGACGGTCTCGTCGGCAATGTAATCTAAGCTCGAGGTAACGGCGTTAACCCGCTCTCCCCGCTCTGCCCGCTGGATAACCTGGACAATCTGGTGGTAGTCGCCGGTGCCGACGATGGCCACCGCCTCGGGGATCTCCCGCAGCAGCTCCTCTTGGAAGTGCTGCGCCAGGCAACCAGCGATGATGATCTTCTTGCCCTGCACCGCCAGCTCCATCAGGGTGCTGACCGACTCCCGCCGCGCCGCTTCGATGAAGCTGCAGGTGTTGACGATGACGTAGTCGGCGCTGTCTTCGTCGCCCTCCACCCGGTAGCCTGCCTGGGCCAGCAGGCCCAGCATGTGCTCGGTGTCCACCCGGTTTTTCTCACAGCCCAGGTGCAAAACGGCAACAGCCGGCGCTTCCTTGAGGGAAGAGGTAGACAAAGCGGTTTCTAACCAGTTCATAGCCCCAGGAGAGGACGCGCAAATGGCGACAAGAGCTGAGAAGATTAAAGCCTTCTTATTCTAGTTCTAGTTGGGTTTTGCTTTTAAAGGCGGGGAAGAGAACCGTCTATCTTGTCTAACTCGCTGCCAACCCGCTCAATCGGGATAGCCCCCAAAGTTAACCAAAACCAAGCCAACAGCCACTGCCAGCGCCAGCCCGGTGGCCGCCCAACTGCAGGGATCCCCGCCAGCCGCTGGCGGCACCAAGGGCGCCCGCCCGTAGCCCCGCAGGCGCAGCGCCTGGTAAACTCGCTGCGAACGTTCGTAGCTGCGAACCAACAAAGTGCCCACGGCAGCAGCCAGAAAGGGCAGGTCTTGCCGCCAAGTTGGCCCAGGCTGCCACAGGGATCCCCGCGGTCGCCAGCCCCTCAGCCGCGCGGCCCGCTGCATCCGCTGCCACTGGCTGCCCACTTCCTGCAAATAGCGCTGGGTTAGCCAGGCCAGTTCCAGGAGGAGGTCGGGGATCCCCAGCGCCCGCAAAGCTGCCAACAGGGCCGGTAGGGGAGTGGTCTCCAACAGCAGCGTCGCCAGCGCTAAAAGCGCCAGGCTGCGCCCGCCAAGGCAGAGGGCCCTCTCCAGCCCCTCCCAGCGCAAAGCCAGGGATCCCCAGCGCCAGAGGAGGGTGTCCCCAACGGCAAAGGGCAGGAAGAGGACAAAGGCTATCAACAGAACGCCGGGAGCGGCCAGGCGTCTGAGCCCTCGGCGCAGAGGCAATCCGGAGAGCCCCCAGAGAAAAGCCACCACCGCCCAGACCAGGGGTAGCAAGGCCAGGCGCTGCACCTGGGCAAAGGCCGCCATCAGTGCCAGCAGGCCAACCAGCTTGGGCAGGGGCCGCCAGCGGTGCAGCCAAGAAGGGGGCGGCGGCAGGGGAGCTTGTGAAGAAAGCATCCTCTCCCTAACCGGCATGGCCCGACGACAGGGATGAACAGCCTCAGCCCTATCTTTGGGCATCTTCTCCCAGCAGCTCCGGCTGCACCCGCTGCAAAAACCCCACCACCCAACGGGTAAACAGCCCCTCCACCACCGCCAGCGGCAGGTGGGCAGCTACCAAACTGGTCAGAGCCAGGTGCTCTGCCGAGGTGGAAGGGATCCCCTCCCTGCGCAGCGCCGCCAGCACCACGCCGTAAAACAGCAGCGCCGCCAGCACCACCCCCACCGCTCCCGCCCAAAAAGCGGCCCAGCCCGTGCCCAACCAGCGCCGGCTTGCCCGGAAGATCCCTCCTGCCAGAAGCGCCGGGATCCCCATAATGGCGGCGTTGATCCCCAGGGTGGTCAACCCCCCATGCCCAAAAGCCACCGCCTGAAAAAACAGGCCCACCACAATTGCCGGGTAGGCCAAGGCCCCCAGCATCACGCCCATCAGCCCATTGAGCAGCAGGTGCAGGCTGGCCGGGGGAAAAGGCAGGTGAAGGGAGGAGGCGACAAAAAAGGCCGCCGTGAGCAGCGCTGCCTTGGGGAGCTGGCGGCGGGGATCCTTTTCCAACCGCTGGAGGAGGTGTAGGCTCCAACCCGTAAGCAGGGCAGTGATGCCATAACCCCCCAGCCAAAGCGGTGCTGGCAAAAGGCCCTCGCTGATGTGCATGGCTAGTCTTGGCTCAAAGCGGCAGCATCCACTGGGGAGTCGGGGAGTTCTGGGCCTTGGAAGGGGCGGGGCCGGGAAAAAAACAGGGCCGTGCCCAAACAGCCCCAGATAACACAGGCAGCCATAACCCCCCGCTGCAGGGGGCCAAAGCCAGGGGAGGAGGGGCTGGGGATCCCTTCTGCCTGCATACCCTCCTCGCCCACCGGCACGTTCACCACCCCGCCGTGGCCGGCCTGGCGAATGCGCACCTGCCACAGTCCCTTAAGCTCAGGATCCGGCTGCAGCCAAAACCGGCCCTCTCCGTCTGTCTCTCCCTCCTGCCAGGGGAGAGTGGGATTGGTGGGCGCAAACACCGTAACTCGGGCAAAACGCATCGGCTCGCCGGAATCGTAGCGGGCCTGGATCTCAAAGGTGGGAACAGCCCGCCAAGAGGCCTCCACCCCATGGCCCCAAGCCGGCGGAGATAGGAGCAGGCCCAAGGCCAACCAGCTCAGTTGCCAGGAAGGGGAAAAAGGGATGCGCTTTGGCCAGACTGAGTTCATCGGTCAGCAAAAGACAGAGGACACCCTTCGATCTCAAAAGCCACCCAGGCCTAAAACCTAAGGCAAGGATCCCGTCCCGCCGAGGCCGCCAGAGGAGGCGCGGCAGTGGCCCTCTCCCACGTGCCCCAAGCTCTGCAGGCTCTGCAAGACGGCCTGGGCCCTAGGGGATCCCTCCTGCAGGCTGCCCCAGTCCACCTCCAGCGGCTGGGATCCCGCCTTTAGCCCTTGCTCGAGGGAGACTGGGTCGACTGGGTCCAACTTCACAAGGGAGGCAAACCCCAGCGCCGCTGAGTTGAGGTCGTCCTTGGGAGGCAGGCTGCCATTCCCAAACAGGTGGTCGAAGTGGAAAGTCGCCTCCAGATCCGCCACCTGGCCTGCCCGGACAAAGCCCTTGCGCGTCTCCCCCACGTACTCGCCGCAGACAAAAGCCAGCTCGGGGCTGAACTTGAGCACAAAGGGGATCGCCTCTCCCTCCCCTTCTGCCGGTCGAGCTCTGCCCTCGATCCAGAGGGAGTAGCCCTTTGCTGGCCCCTCCGCTGCCGGCACTAGGCGCCAGGCCAGGGCGTTGTAGTGCCCAGGGGGGGCTTCCAGGGATCCCAGCAGGGCTCGCTCCGGCACCAAATCCACCGTAAGAGGCCCTGTCAGGCTGACCAAGGCCTTGGCCTCGAGCTCGCCTTCCCCTTGCGGATCAAAAGGGGGATCCGTCTGGTAGGCCGTAATGTCCGCCAGCGTCACGTACACATGCTCAAACTGCAACGCCCAGCCCTCTTTGGAGACCAGCCCCTCCCGCAGGAACGCTTCGCCGTTGGCCCACAGCTCCAGCGTGCCCGTAGCCGAGGCAGAGATCGCCTGCCCATCCCTGGCTGGCCCCGGCTCGACAGGCGGGCGACAAGCCGTCATGCCGGCTCCCAGACCCAGGGCCACCAGAACCATCCCTTTGGCCAGGGGTCGCAGCAATGACCACTGAAACCAAGACATCAGGTGCTGCCACCAGTGTAAGAACTCCCTCCCGCTAGCGCGCCTGCCCCTCCCGACAGCGGCTGGCGGTACTGTCCCAGCCAACCACAAGCTCTCGCCAACCTACAATCCCCCACCGGGGCATCTTGCTACTCTTGCGCCAGGTTGCCGGCCCGCACCCAACCTTCCTGCCCGTTCTGGCGCCGGATGCGCTGCCAGCGGCCATCGGCGCTGTACTCCAACACCGTCACCACCTCATTCATGGGCAGGCCACCAATGTAAGCCCCTTCCCGGTCGGGAGTGGCCCGTAGCGCCAGGCCAATCGGCTCGATCACCCGCCCCTGCGCACCTGGGGCAATGCTTGTTGCTGCGGGGGGCCGAGTCGGCAAAGGAGTGGACTCTGGTGTGGATTCGACCGCAGGCGTTGCAGCAGTTGTGGCTGAAGCAACCGCTGCCCCACCCTCCACGGGGCCCAAATTGCCGGCCCGCACCCAGCCTTCCTGGCCGTTTAGCTCCCGCCGCACCCGCTGCCAGCGGCCATCAGCGCTGTACTCCAGCACCGTCACCGTTTCCCCCGCCACAATTCCCCCTTGGTAGGCTCCGTCAGCAGAAGGCTGGCTGCGAATGGCTAGACCTATGGGCTCGATTACCCGCCCGCGGCTGCCGGGGGGAAAGGCCTCAGGGTCGATGGTGCCCGCCGCCGGCAAGGACTCCGTCCCACTGACGCGAACAGAGGGGGAGGAAGGCAAACTTGTCGGGCTGGGTAAGGGATCCACACGCACCGCGCGAGGAAACTGAGGCGCCGCAGGAGGAGCCAGCAGGGGGGCAATGAACCGCCACGCCTGCCAACCCAGAGCAGCCAAGACCCCAACCGAGAGGCTCAGTGCCATTAAGGTGCCGAAGGGAAAACCGCTGGCAGCAGGAGAAGAACGGCCTCGCATTGGGTAGTTAGCCATCCAAAACTCAGCTCCCAAAAGCCGGAGACGAAAGCAAAGGGCTTTGCCAACGCTTGCAAGTACCAGAGCATCTCTGGTACTTCTAGTTTCGCCTCTGTGTACTGCCTTGGGAAGCCACCTACCCAGGGGCAACGCTGTCTGGAGCAAATCAGTAGCAAGTTTAGTTTCTACTTAGTGAACATATTCTCCCAGTCGGTGGTGAGAACCTCGTGGCCAAATGTCCACCCGGCCAGGAGCAAGGGCAAGGCCAAGCCCAGGAAGCCGAAGAAACTGATGACCTGGGCAATTTGTCGCTGGGCCCTTTTCTTTTTCGGGTCGGGGATGTAATTAGCAGCTACTGTGAGCTTTGAGCAAAAGGCCACCACCACCGCCCCCACCGGTCCCAAAACCAGCGAAGGCCACAGCCAATCCGCTACCTGCGCATACTCGTAGGCCCGGGTAAACGGCATGATGACAAAACAGGCCAGCTCCAGGATCCCCCAGGTGAAGAGGGCCAACTGGATATCTTTGCGAAAGACTTCGTTGGGATTGTACATAGGCTTCTGGGATAAACCGGCGTGCAACTTTAAGGTTTGGCCTGCAAGTACAGAAGTGGCGAGGTTTTTGAATGGGCTTCTCTCTGCGGGCAAGAAGCTGCTGCGCGAATCCCTTTTACCTTACCCTTTCCCTTTCCTCCGGACAACCCAGTAGAATGAATAATGCCTGAGATTCTTGGGTTAGCCTCCCTTGATTTACCCAGAGAAAGAGGGTTCCAGAAAGGCCAAGCTCCTGGTGCAATCCAATGGGTAATGTAAAAACTTGAAGCTATCTGTTGTAGTCTGGATGGGCTGCCCTCTCCTGCCCAGGCGCAAAATGCGTTTGCCCTGCGGGCAGGGCTTTTCTACAACTCTGCCTCGTGCTGACTGTGAGAGCGTCAAGCTGCCATGTTACGCATCCTCATCATCGATGACGATCCCAGCATTTGCGCGCTGCTCAAGCGGTATTTGCAGCGGCAGGGGTACTCAGTCGAGGTAGCGACGACGGGGGCCGAGGGCCTCCAGCAGTTGCGCGCTTTTCAGCCAGGCTTGGTGATTTTGGATCTGAATTTGCCGGATGTGAGCGGCTACGACCTTTGCCAGCAGATGCAAAAAGAGACCGGCGTGTATGTGTTGATGTTAACCAGCCGAGTGAATCCTGCCGACAAGCTGCAAGGATTTCAGCTAGGCGCAGATGACTACCTGACCAAACCCTTCAGCCTGCCGGAGTTACAGGCGCGGGTACAGGCTATCCTGCGCCGAGGGCGGACGAGAACGGAAACAGGCAGCGCGCCGGTTTTGACTTTTCCCTCCTTGGTGATCGACCCGACCACCCGAGAAGTTATCCGTGACCGTCGCCCGATTAACCTGACCGCTCTAGAGTTTGATTTGCTCTACGCCATGGCTCGACACCCAGGACGGGTGTGGCGACGGTCTGAGCTGATTCAAGAGGTGTGGGATTTTAACCACGAGGGAGATGAACGGGTGGTCGATGTCCACATCGGCCAAATTCGCAAGAAGCTGGAAACCGATACCAGCCAACCGGAGCTGATCCGCACCGTGCGCGGAGTTGGCTACAAGTTCGAGCCCCCCACTCCAAAGGAGGGATGGGGAGAGGAAAAACCGTAACCTCCCTCTTTCCGAAGGAGAGAGGTTGAGGCTGAGGGCGCGCTAATCCAGGCGACGGCCCGTCAAGCGTACAAAAATATCTTCTAAGTTGGCAGGGCGCACCATCAGGCCGGTTTTGTCGGGTTCCGCTTCCAACTGCCGCTGGGCCTCCGCCAAGCTGGGGAAAAAGGTGTAGCTCACCTCCTGGCCAGGGCGGGAGCGCACCAGCAGGGCTTCTCCGTACTTGGCCCGCAACTGGTCGGTGCTGCCCAGCTCGATTAGCTTCCCGCCGTCCATGATGCCGATGCGGTCACACAGCTCCTCGGCCTCTTCCATGTAGTGGGTGGTAATCAGCAAGGTCATCCCCTGCCGGTTCAGATCCCGCAGGATCTCCCACAGCAGCCGCCGCGCCTGGGGATCCAACCCAACGGTTGGCTCGTCCAAAAACAAAATTTGAGGCCGGTGCAACAGCGCCCTGGCCACCTGGAGGCGCCGCTTCATGCCGCCGGAGAGGGTCTTCACTTTGTCGTGCCGCCGGTCGGCCAGCTTCACGTACTCCAGCCACTCGTCGATGCGCTGCTGCCGCTCCGGGTTGGGGATGTGGTGCATGCGCCCATGGAACTCCAGGTTTTCCCAAACCGTCAGCTCTGCTTCCAGGGTGATGGGCTGCAACACCACGCCGATCTGCCGCCGCACCGCCAAGGGATCCCGCACCACATCATACCCCCCTACGCGGATGGATCCCTGGCTGGGGCGGGTCAGGCTGGTGAGCATGCGGATGGTGGTGGATTTGCCGGCGCCGTTGGGCCCTAGCAGGGCAAACACCTCCCCCTGCGGGATCCGCAGGCTCAAGTCCTGAACCGCCACCTGCTGCCCAAAACGCTTCCACACCCCCTGCATTTCCACTGCCGCCGGCTGGGTCTGGGACAGGGCCGGGGCCATCGAAAGAGCGCTTACAGTCGGCTCCATCTGCGGGTGTAAAGAAATCTTTCTCCTTTAGCATACGCCAGGGCAGCCCCCCAAAACAGGTTTCTGGCGGGGAGCCCTTGGGCGGTCTCCTTTTGCTTTTTCAACTTCTCTAGGGCTGTGATCTCGCTCATCATCGTTTTCCCGTCAGCATTGAAAATGGTGAACGAGACCCAGTATTGACAAAACCACACCTAGCCCAGCAAATTGCGCAGAACAGCTCAGGCATTGGCCTAGCTGCTGAGCAACAATGAAGAGGCAAGGTGGGGTCAAGCCCCAGCTTTTCCCCAGCCAACAAAACGCAGCAATAGCCAGATGCAAAACAGAGACCGATTTGACCAAATTGATTTCCGCCTCGATCGCCTGGTAGGGGCGGTACTGACTTTGGCTGAAGCCGTCAATATCCCTCACCTTTTGTCAGCTCAAGATCCCAGGTCGTAAGGGATCCCCAAAAGGCGTGCCAAAATGGCAGCAGAGCTGAGGTTGTCCGCCGTTGGAGTTCCAGCAGGGTTCTGTTGACGCAGAAGAGTTGCTGGCCTTTTTTCGCTGTCGGCGCCTGCCCTACCTAGATCGCTTTGGGCCTCAAGAAGCCAAGCTGCCGCCGGAAAGCCTGCTGGAGCAATGGCGTCGGGATCGTCAAGCCCTGCAAGCTGCTGTGCTGGAGCGATTTCCGGGAGAAGAGGTGGCGCCGGGCAATGAAGCTCTCTTAGCAGCTATGGCAGCAGGGGCGGAGCGGATCTACGGCGGCCAAGTCGTCGCAAAGCTGTTTTGGGAAGTGGATCCGGAGGGAGCGGCAGAGGCGGAGCCTACCGACTCTGAAGTTGCCCTCGCCCCCTCCCTTGAGACAGAGGTGGAGCTCACCGAAGACAACTCCACCGACAAGACATCCTCCAGCCTTGCGCTGCCGCCTGAGGCTATTCCAGAGTTTCGTTCCGTTTGGGTAAGCAGCTCACTGGATCTCTTGATTCGGGATCCCTCCAGTATCGGCAAGGGCCAGCTCTCCTACCTACCGGTTCACATTCGCATTGGCAAGCGCCCCAAGCCGGAGTACGAGTTGTTGTTGGCGTTGCAGGCCGAGTTGCTTGGATCCCTGCAGGGTCAGGTACCCAAATGCGGCTTCTTGATCTTAAAAGACGGGAAGTGGCACCTTGTTCACCTCAGCCGACGCCGCACCCAGGTGCGTCGCTTGCTGCAAGATTATCTGCACTCCCTTGAGCAGGCGGAGCCGCCGCAGGTGTTTATGGCCCGCAGCCGCTGTCATCTTTGTCACTGGCGGGAGCACTGTCGGCAGTTGAATGCCGTCGCCCAGCCCCTCAGCCTGCTGCCGGGCGTAACCGGATCCCGCTATCCCCTTTTGCAGGAGGCAGGGATCCATTCGATTGAGGCTTTAGCTAACGCTCGCCTGGAGATGCTCCAGGCTATCCCCAAGCTGGGAGCCGGCGTGGCCCTGCAACTGCAGCTTCAAGCCCGTGCCACCCTCAGCCGCAAGCCCCTCTGGCTGCAATCCCCGCCTCAGGCTCTGCCGACAGCGCCCGTGGAGCTGTACTTCGATATCGAGGCGGATCCCCGCCACAACGTCGCTTACCTACTGGGCTTGCTCGTGGTAGAACAAGCAGAGGAGAACAAGGTTGTCAACTACTACAGTTGCCTAGCTGCTGAGCCGCGAGAGGAAGGGCAAGCCTGGCAACAATTCCTACAGCTAGTTCAACGCTACCCTGAGGCCCCCATCTATCATTTTCACAGCTTTGAAGTACAGACTTGTCGGCGACTGGGGGAGCAGCACCAAACGGATCCCCGAGAGGTGCGGCAACTGCTGAAGCGCTTTGTAGATTTGCACAGCTGGGTTCAGCGCTCGGTAGTGCTACCCATCGAGAGCTACTCCCTGAAAAACATCGCTCGCTGGCTGGGGTTTAAGTGGCGACTACCCGAGGGCAGTGGGGCCCACTCCATCTACTGGTACAGCCAGTGGCTGGAAACACGAGATCGCCGCTATTTGGAGCAGTCGCTCATCTACAACGAGGACGACTGCCGGGCTACCTATTGCCTTAAAAACTGGCTAAGCCAAGGTTCGGTTCTTGCCCCCGTCGACGGCCCAAGCCCAGATACTTGGGCCGGACATTGATCGAACCAGCACCATCTCGGTGGAATCGAAATCTGCCTCTCCTCATTTTGCTAACGAAAGATGCTGATCTCAAGCGCATGCTCTTGCAAAAGCCTATTGACCCAGATGCTATCTTTAAGATTCTCAACGAGCAACTAGATTATGCCAAAAATGAAGCCTCAAACCTCGAGAGAAAAAGGATTTTAGTTGTGGATGACAACAAGTCATTCGTCCTTGCGCTGAGAGAACCACTGGATCCCTGGAGACTTGACCTGTACTCCCTCTCGATCCCAAAAGACTTTTGGGAGCAGCTTAATCAAATAATGTCGGAATTAAACGACCGAGATTGGAGCAAGATCCCGATACTCTTCCTAATCGCCCACCCAGACCCTCACACACTCGAACAAGTCTTTCAAGCGGGAGAGGATGACTTCGTTGGTAAACCCATCGTCGGTCCAGAGCTGATCACGCACATCTTCAACCATCTGGAACGCACAGAACTCTTACGGCGAGCTCAAGGGAGAAACTTCCCGTAAGTTTTACCCCCAGATGAAAATTAACCCCCCTTGTATTGGGGGGTTGGTGTGGAGAGATGAGCCTGGCACCGAGCTAG
>NZ_JANSHO010000081.1:0-47798 GCF_047502635.1 Synechococcus sp. RC10B2 | reverse complement strand
GCGTTAGCTTCAGCATGGGCGGAAGCTTCGCTTCCGCACTCCATAATCCCCCCTCTCCCGCCTGCGGGAGAGGGGGACACAGGGGGTGAGGGCAATACAGCGCGGCTGCCCGTTCACGCTTGCGCTGGGAAAAATAGCCCCTGCTCGCAGGGGGAACCGCGTGGGCGCGCGGCTCGATTCCCCCCGCTTCGCGAGGGGAACCTCACGGAGGGGGGCATATCGAAAACTCACCGCAAACACACCTATTACCGCCCCAACGCCGCCATCGGCGAGGATTGTATCTCCACCTCGCAGCCCAAGTAGAGCGATTGCAACTGCTGCGGGCTGAGCTGCAGCGTGTCGGCGATCCACGCGGGCAGCTCGAACCACCAGGTGTCGGGCGCGTCGGGCTGACGCAGCAGGTGCGCCACATGGTTCGCCAGCACGACGACGGCGGTCAGCGGCGCGTCCTGCAGCCCGTCCGCCGACTCCGTGTGGTGGCAGCCGATAGCTTCCACGAGTTTTTCGGGGAAGCCCCAGTGCTGGCTCACGGCGCGCCCGACCGCCGCATGGTCGCAGCCGTACACCTGTCGCTCCGCCGCGAGTTCAGGCACACCCTGCGCCACGAGGTCTTCCACCTGCTCGTAGGGCGCGCCGCCGTAGCGATCCAGAAGCGGCTTGCCGATGTCATGCAATAGCCCTGCCGTGTACGCCTCGTCGGGCGAAACGCCTGCGACCTGCGAGGCAATCAGCCGCGCACACAACGCCGTGTCAATCGAGTGGCGCCACCACTTGCCCCGCCGTAGGTTCTGCCGATCGGTCTTGCCCACAAACAGGTCGAACACGCTCACGGTCATCGCCAGATTGCGCACCGCCTTGAACCCCAGCAACACCACCGCGTCCTTGATAGAGGCAATCTTGCGCGAGAAGCCGTAGTACGCCGAGTTGACCGTGTTCAGCACGCGCGTCGACATGCCCTGATCGATGCTAATCAGCCGTTCCAAGTCCTTCACGCTCGCGTTGGGGTTGTTCGTCAGGTGAATGATTTGATGCACGACCTGCGGCAGCGCCGCGAGGTCTTTGACCTTCTGCACGACCGACTCCGCTGGTGTTGTCATGGTTGCCTCCTATCCGCTGTAGATGACGCGCACGACCTCTTCGATGCTCGTGCGTCCCAGAAGCACTTTTTGCAGGGCGTCCTCCTTGAGCAGGCGCAGCCCGTGTTCGACGGCGACCTTCTGGATGGCATACGCCGCCGCGTGCTTGAGAATCAAATCGCGCACAGGGTCGGACATCACCAGCAGTTCGTGGATGCCTGTGCGCCCTTTGTAGCCCGTGTGTTTGCAGTTTTCGCAGCCTTTGGCGCGATAAATCGTGACCTCGTGCAGGTTCGGCGGCGGGGTGAAGCCGTAAGTGGTGAACTCCGACTCGGTTGGCTGGTACGGCTGTTTGCAGCGGGGGCAGAGCGTGCGCACCAGCCGCTGCGCCAGCACCGCAATCAGCGACGAGGCAATCATAAACGGCTCGACGCCCATCTCGGTCAGGCGCGGCGGCGCACTCGACGAGTCGTTCGTGTGCAGGGTCGACAGCACCAAGTGCCCCGTGAGCGCGGCTTCAATCGCAATCGTCGCCGTCTCGCGGTCGCGCATCTCGCCGACCATGATGATGTCGGGGTCTTGGCGCAGCATCGCCCGCAGCGCGCTCGCGAAGGTCAGCCCCGCCTTCGGGTTCACCTGCACCTGGTTGATGCCTGGCAACTCGTACTCAACGGGGTCTTCCGCCGTGATGATGTTCACCAGCCCCGTGTTGAGCTTCGACAGAATCGAGTAGAGCGTGGTGGACTTGCCCGACCCTGTGGGTCCCGTCACGAGGATGATGCCGTAGGAGCGGCTGATGACCTCTTCCAGCTGGGCGAGTGTGTCGGGCAGGAAGCCGAGCTTGTCCAGCCCCACCCGCACGCTGGATTTGTTCAGCACGCGCATCACAATCTTCTCGCCGTAGATGCACGGCAGGGTGGAGACGCGGAAGTCGTACTCGCGCCCGTCGATGGTCGCGCTGATGCGGTTGTCTTGGGGCACGCGCTTCTCGGCGATGTCCATGTTCGCCAAGATTTTGAAGCGCGAGGTGAGCGACGCCTGCACGCGCTTGGGCAGCACCATCGAGTCGACCATCACGCCGTCGATGCGGTAGCGCACCTTGACGCACTCGCGCGTCGGCTCGATGTGGATGTCGCTTGCGCCGTCGGTAATCGCCTGCGTGATAATCATGTTCGCCAGGCGCACCACGGGCGCGTCGTCGGCGATTTCGCGCAGCTCCTCCGCCGACAGCTCCTCGTCGGCGTTGTCGTGCCGCAGCATCTCGCTCTCGCCGAGGTCGCGCATCAGCTCCTTGACGGTGTCCGAGACGGCGGAGTCGGTGCGGTAGAGGCGTTTGAGGGCGGTCTGGATGTCCTCTTCGGTGGCGATGGCGGCTTCAATCTCGTGCTTGGTGTGCTGGCGGATTTCGTCGATGGCGAAGATGTCCAGCGGGTCTGCCATCGCGACCAGCAGCCGTCCGTTCTCCTTGGCGACGATTACCGCGCGGTAGCGCTTCGCCATCTCTGGGGTGAGCATCGAGGCGAGATGCGGGTCAGGCGGGGTCTCCACGAGGTCGACGAACGGCACGCCCCAGTGCTGCCCCATCACGCGCACGCGGTCTTTCTCGGTGATGTGCCCGAGTTGTACCAGCAGGTGTTCCAGCGGCAGCGGCACGCCTTCCTGCTGTTTTTGGAGCGCGTCGTGAAGCTGCTGCTCGGTAATCAGCCCCATCTGCAGGAACAGCTCGGCGATGCCCACATAGCCCGTAGCGCCTCCGTACCCCATCGTCAAGGGGGATTATTCCACATTTTCGCCCTCACCCCCAGCCCCTCTCCCACGCTGTGGGAGAGGGGTGTAGGGGCGCGCGGCGGTGCGCCCTGCGGCTCCCCCTCGCCCGCCCCGCGGGAGAGGGGGACAAAGGGGGTGAGGGCAACAAATGCAATTCGCGCGATCGCGCCCCTACTCCGCCTCGCGCGGGGGCAAGAGGTCGTCCACAGCAATCACTGCCTCGGGCTGCGCCACAGGCGCAATCGCCTCGCCCGACCGATAGACCGCCTGCTGCTGATAGCCGTAGCCGTAGGCGCGCCCTGCCATCGGCGCAGGCTCGCGAAACACCTCCAACACACCCTCCACAAGGTTCACAATCCAGTATTCGGGGATGCCTGCCCACGCATAGAGGCTGGCTTTCGTATGGCGGTCTAAGCGCAGCGTCGCCTCGCTGACTTCCACCACCAGCACGGCGCGGGTAGGATGCGCACGGGCAAAGTCGCGGATGCTGCCTTCCACCACAGCGACATCGGGCAGCGGCTGGTCGCGCTCGCTGAGCGCTAACGGCAACTGCGTGTCCACAAGGTAGCCTGCCTCTTCGGGAAAGGCATTCTGCAACGCGCGGACACAAAGACGGATTGCGGTGGCGTGTGCGCTTTTCATGGGCAGCTCCTTTGGGATAAGTTCGCCGCCGATGAGTTCGATCTTCTCGTCGGGGCGCAGGATGCCCGCGTCGTACATCCGCTCCAGTTCAGCGCGGGTGAACGGGCGTGAAGATTGTCCACGCGCGGTAGGCTTCGGGCGTGACAGCACTTTCGCCATAGCCACAGTATACCCCCAAAGAGGCGTGCTTAAGTAGAAAAACGCCCGAGGCGTTGGCTCTGCCCTTTTCGGAGCCGCCTTCCCACAGAGCGTCGCTTCGAAGCTTCGGAGCCTTAACCGACGTTGCCGCCGATCCGAAGGCGTCCTATCACTCCTCGAGTGGGCGCGTCTGGTTCCGAGCGTTCCTATCCGCTGCTTGCGGTCGCCTTTGCTGGGGCGCAGGCTTCCGCATAACTCCTCGCGCGCCTTACGCAGGCTGCTTGCGCAGCGTTGCGGACACAGGCTGCGCGAGGTTCCCAGCGGCAGGGACATCGCCTCTGCACTCGGGCTACGCCGTCGGGTTTCCCCAACGACGCTTATAATATACCACATCCCCGCCCCGTTTGTCAAGAGGTTAAGGGGGTGTTAAGGCGAATTTGGGCAAATTCCAGTAAAATTACTGGGTAAAGCGGTTGTCAAACGCGTTATAACATCCGTCGCAAATACTGGCTGAGGCTGAAGCCAGGCAAGATGTCCGCTCCGACAAGGCACTTGACCAGGTACCACAGCGCGAACGCGCTCAGCGACAGCAGAGTCAGGAACACGGCAAGCGCGATGCCCCCGACGATTTTGGCTGTGCCCTCGCGTACTGCCTGACGACGCTCGTACAACACCTCGCGCGACTCGCGCCGCCGATCGGGTCCCAGCAGGAACACGAAGTAGAACTGCGTGAAGTAGAGGGGGATGACGCCTCGAATATCGAGCCAGTGGCGCTTTGTTGCGGTGTGGAACGCCTGCTTGATTGCGCGGTACTGGTCGGGGGTGAGGCTGCGCAGCGTCTCTGGCGGGATAGCTTCCCACAGGTGCTGCGTCAGCACATCGCGTTCGGGTTCGGGTTCGGCGGCACCCCTGAAGGCGTCTTCCAGCGTCGCGCTTGGCTCCCAACGGTTGCGTACCTGCGCCATCAGGGGGTAGTATCGGCGCAAGCAGGCGGTTTCTGCAGACACTCGATGACGATGCGTCGCTCGGCGTCGCCCATCGGGATAAGACGCACCGCCCACAGGTACGCGACGGGCAACGGCGCGCCCCACAGTTCCAGCCGCTCCGCCCACTCAATCGCGGCGACGCCCCCACGCTCAAACACCTCGTCCAGTCCCAGCGTGTGCAACTGCGCGGCGGTCTCGATGCGGTACAGGTCGATGTGAAACAGCAGCAGCCCGCGCAGGGCAGGCGGCTGCTGGATGGTGTATTCGTGCGTGAGGGTAAAGGTGGGGCTGCGCACGGGTTCGGTGACGCCCAGCCCGCGCGCCAGCCCGCGGATGAAGGTCGTCTTGCCCGCCCCCAAGTCGCCCCGCAGCAGTATCGCCGTGTCGGGCGCAAGCGTGCCCGCCCACTGCGCCGCGAACGCCTCCGTCGACGCAGGGCTGTCCGAAACAAACTCAGTCGAGGTCATCCTCGTAGCGCTCAAAGCGAATCAGCAGCACCTGCGGGTCAATCGGCAGGTTATGCTCGTGTATCAGTTGCAGGATGCGCATGTTGGTCTGCGCGACGACTTCGGACATCTCGCGGTTCATCTGCTCGATGCGTTCCAGCAGGCGCAGGATGATTTCGACGCCTGCGAGGTTCACGCCCATCTGTTGGGTCAGGCGTTGGATGCGGCGCAGGCGAGCGATGTCCGCTTCCGAGTAGAGGCGCTTGCTATTGCCCACGCGATGCGGCTGGATGAGCCCCAACCGCTCGTACATGCGTAGTGTCTGCGGGTGCAGCCCGCACATGCGCGCCGCGACGCTAATCAGGTACACCGGCTCGTCCGAAGGCGTCTTCTTATCCTTCATACCTTCACCTCCTGTGCCGTGCGGAGACGGCGCAGTTCTTCGAGCAGTTCGCGTTCGCGGGTGGTGAGATGCTTGGGCACGGTGATGCGTGCGCGGGCGTACAGGTCGCCGATTTTGCCCCTGCCCAGCGGCAGCCCTTTGCCTGTGAGGCGGAAGCGCGCCCCGCTCTGCGTGCCTGCGGGGACGCGCATCTTGACCGTGCCGTGCGGGGTTTCCACCTGCACCTCGCCGCCCAGAATCGCCGTCAGGTAGTCGATGTCCACTTCGGTGTAGAGGTCGTCGCCTTTGCGTTCGAAGCGCGGGTCGGGCGCGAGTTTGATGCGCAGATAAAGGTCGCCGCGCTGTCCGTTCGCGCCTGCCGCGCCCTCGCCCGCAAGGCGCAGTCGCTGCCCTTCGGCGACGCCTGGCGGGATGTTGACCGTGAGGGTGCGCGTGCGCATTACCGCGCCCGTACCGCGACAAGTGGGGCACGGCGCGCCGACGACGCCCGTACCGTCGCACTCGTCGCAGTGCATCTCCAGCCCGAACATGCCGAACCGTCGGCGTCCCGTGCCGCCGCACGCGCGGCAGGTTTGCCGTCGGTTCGGCGCGACGCCTGTGCCGCCACACGCACTGCACGGCTCCTCCACACTGACCTGAATCGTGCGGGTTGCGCCGCGAATGGCGTCCTGCAGGCTGATTTCGAGCGTCTGCTCGATGTCGCGCGGGGCGCGTTGCACGCGCAGCCCGCCGCCGAATCCTCCCCCACGCAGCAGATTCTCGATGAATTCGCCGAAGTCGCCGAAGCCCCCAAACGGCGACTCGAACCCGCCTGGCTGGAAGTTCTCGCCGTACTGCTCGCGCATGCGTTGGTAGGCTTGCCACTGCTCGCCGTAGCGGTCATACGCCGCGCGCTTTTCGGGGTCCGACAGCACCTGATAGGCTTCGTTGATCTCTTTGAACTTCTCTTCGGCGGCTTTGTCGCCGGGGTTGACATCGGGGTGATACTTGCGCGCGAGTTTGCGGTACGCCGCCTTGATCTCTTTTTCGGTGGCGTTCCGCGGGACGCCCAGAATCTGGTAGTAGTCCTTGAAGTCGCGCATCGTGTTCACCCCCTATGGGTGCGCGGCGGCTGCCCCGCCGCGCACCAGACGCTTACTTCTCCTCGCGGTACTCGGCGTCGATGACATCGTCGCCGCTTGTGCCGCTGGTCGCACCTGCAGTCGCGCCCGTATCGCTGGCGTAGCCCGCGGTGCGCTGCTGGTACACTTGCTCCGTGATGCGGTAGGTCAGGCTCTCCAGCTCGCTCATCAGGCTAATTGCGCGTTCGGCGTTCTGCTGTTGAATTGCCTCGCGGATGTCGCGGATGAGCGTCTCGGCGCGTTCGCGGTCGCTCGCGCTAATCGCATCGCTCTGCTCCTTCAGCAGCCGCTCGGTGTCGATGGCGAGTCGCTCGGCGCGGTTGAGTTGCTCGGCTTGCTCGCGCAGTTGGCGGTCGCGTTCGGCGTTCGCCTCCGCCTCGCGCACCATGCGCTCCACCTCTTCGCGGGTGAGGTTCGTCGAGCCCGTGATGCGGATGCTCTGCTGGCGTCCCGTGCCGAGGTCTTTCGCCGAGACCTGCAGGATGCCGTTGGCGTCGATGTCGAAGGTCACCTCGATTTGCGGTACGCCTGCGGGCGCGGGCGGAATGCCATCGAGGTGGAACACGCCGAGCAGTTTGTTGTCGCGCGCCATCGGTCGCTCGCCTTGATAGACACGCACCTCGACGCTGGTCTGCCCATCGGCGGCGGTGGTGAAGATTTCGCTCTTGCGCGTCGGGATGGTCGTGTTGCGCGGGATCAGCACGGTGAAGATGCCGCCCTTGGTCTCGATGCCCAGCGAGAGCGGGGTGACATCCAGCAGCACGATGTCCTTGACCTCGCCTGCCAGCACGCCCGCCTGAATCGCCGCGCCAATCGCGACCACCTCGTCGGGGTTGACGCCCTTATGCGGCTCCTTGCCCGTGATCTGGCGCACCATCTCCTGCACTTTGGGGATGCGCGTCGAGCCACCCACCAGCACCACCTCGTCGACATCGCTCGGCTTGAGACCAGCGTCCTCCAACGCGCGGAAGATGGGTCCCTTGAGCCGCTCGAACAGGTCGGCGCACAGGTCTTCGAACTTCGCGCGGGTGAGCGTCATATCGAGGTGCTTGGGGCCGCTCGCGTCCGCCGTGATGAACGGCAGGTTAATCGTGGTGGTCGTCACGCTGGAGAGTTCGATTTTGGCGCGTTCGGCGGCTTCTTTCAGGCGTTGCAGCGCCTGGCGGTCTTGGCGCAGGTCGATGCCGTGCTCTTTCTTGAACTCGTCGGCGAGGTAATCGACGATGCGCTGGTCGAAGTCGTCGCCGCCAAGGTGCGTATCGCCCGAAGTGGACTTCACCTCGAACACGCCGTCGCCGACTTCCAGAATCGAGACATCGAAGGTGCCACCGCCAAGGTCGAACACGAGGATGGTCTCGTTGGTTTTCTTGTCCAGTCCGTAGGCGAGCGCGGCGGCGGTCGGCTCGTTGATGATGCGCAGCACCTTCAGCCCCGCGATTTCACCCGCGTTTTTGGTGGCGGTGCGCTGCGCGTCGTTGAAGTAAGCGGGCACGGTGATTACGGCTGCCTCCACCTTCTCGCCCAAGTAGGCTTCGGCGTCCGCCTTGAGTTTCTGCAGCACCATCGCCGAGATCTCTTCGGGGCGCAGCGTCTTATCGAGCGCGGGGATCTGCACTGCCGCGTCGCCCTTGCTGTCGGCGACCACCTTGTAGGGCACGCGCTTGCGCTCTTCCTCCACCTCGTCGTAGCGTCGCCCGATGAAGCGTTTGATGGAGAAAATCGTGTTTTCGGGGTTCACGACGGCTTGGCGCTTGGCAGGCGCGCCCACCAGCCGCTCGCCCGTCTTGGTGAAGCCCACCACCGACGGGCACAGGCGACCGCCCTCCGCCGTCGGAATCACCACTGGCTCGCCGCCTTCCAGCACGGCAATCACCGAGTTCGTCGTCCCTAAGTCAATCCCAACAACCTTACCCATAGTCAGTGCCTCCTATCGTTATTTTCGTGCGCTGCGGAAAGTTTCCACAGCCTTCAATACCTCACGCGCGGGGGAAAAGTTCCCGTTTTCTGAGCGTGTGCATTATACCTGACTTGAGTGCATTATTGTCAAGCATTGGCACGGATACACGCAAACTCATTTGGCGAAGCCGATTCGGGGGCTTTTGTGGGGTTGTGGTTCCCGCGTTTGTTGAACACCCACAGCAGTTCGCGTCTCTTAACACACTGCCAAAAACATGGGGCGCACAATTCTGCCATTCTGGTTCTGCCCGTCGGAGCCGCGCCCCAGCTTCTGGGAGCAGGATCAGTTCAGCGCGGGCGACCCCAGCTATCGCGGTGCGGGCACTTCCTATGCCTACAAGTCGCGCTTGACAACCGACTGCCCGCCGAATACGCCTGCGAACTGTCGCGGCAACTTGGCAGCTGTGCCGCAAGCCGCCATCGATAACCCTGCAGGAGTCTGGCTCTTCTGGGACGCCGACTCGGACTATAGCCGCCACACCGACAAGTCGCGCGGCAGCTGGCGTGGCGCGCCTAGACTGTCGCTGGGAAGGCGTCACCAAAGGTCAGATGGCTGCCTACGCCGACGGGCACGCCAAACTGACGCTCGGCATCCCGCGCCCGCAGTGGTACGAAAACATGGCGCTGGATGGCAAGGTGTATGTCCCGTTCCAAGGCTGTCCGTAGCCGATAACGCGGGGAACGCCCGACGCCGTGCGTTCCCCCGCGCCTAAAACACCACCACCCGCGCGCTGTCCACACCCTCTAACTGCCGAATCTGCGCAAACGCTTCCGAGGGTATCGGGTTGTCCACCTGCAGGATCATCACCGCGCGCCCACCCATCGACTCGCGCCCCACATGCATCCCCGCGATGTTCACCTGATAGTTGCCCAGCACGGTGCCCACACGCCCGATGATGCCCGGGCGATCCTGGTGTTCCGTCAACAGCAGGATGCCTTCGGGGCGGATGTCCACGAACAGGTCGTTCAGGTGCGTGATGCGCAGGTCGGCGCGCCCGAAGACCGTGCCCGTGAGTTTCTGCGCGCCGCTTGCTGTGTGCGCCGTGAGCGTGAGCGTGTCGGGGTAGAGTTCCGTTTCGGGGCGCACGCTCCACTCCAAATGCACCCCACGCTGCTGGGCAATTAGCGGCGCGTTCACCAAGTTCACAGGCGTATCCGTCGTGCGCTGGAGCAAGCCTGCGAGCGCGGCGCGCGCAACCAGGTTCAACGGAAGGTCGCCCCACTCGCCCGAAAAGACCGCATGCAGCCGTTCTATCGGCGCGTCGGCGAGCTGGCTGTGCAGGATGCCCATGCGCTTTGCCAGCTCCAGATACGGCTCCACCCGCGCCATCAGCTCGGCAGGAATCGGCGGCAGGTTCACGGGGCTGCGTGGCGCGCCGCCCTGTAGCACCGCCACAATCTGCTCCGCCACATCGATAGCGACCTTCACCTGCGCCTCGACGGTGGACGCGCCCAAGTGCGGGGTCAGCACATTCTGCGGCTGGTGCAGCAGTTTCAGGTCGGCAGGCGGCGGCTCGGTGGGGAACACATCGAGTGCCGCGCCCGCCACATGCCCCGACTCGATGAATTCTGCCAGCGCGTCGGCGTCGATCAGCTCGCCCCGTGCGCAGTTGATGATGCGCACGCCTGGCTTGGTGCGCGCGAGCCGCTCGCGGTTGAGCAGATGGCGCGTTTCGGGGGTCAACGGCGCGTGCAGGGTGATGAAATCGCTCTCGCGCAGGAGCGTCTCCAGCGGGGCAGGCTCCGCGCCGAGTTGACGGATGTGCGCGTCGGGCACGAACGGGTCATACGCCACGATGCGCATGCCGAACGCGCGGGCGCGCCGCGCCACCTCGCGCCCGATCTTGCCCATGCCGATAATCCCCAGCGTCTTGCGCGAGAGTTCAACGCCTGTGAACTGCGTGCGTTTCCACTCGCCCGCGCGCAGCGAGCGGTCTGCCTGCGGGATGTAGCGCGCCAGCGCAAGCAGATGCGCCATCGTCAGTTCCGCAGCGGCGATGGTGTTGCCCTCAGGCGAGTTGACCACCACGATGCCGCGCTGTGTGGCGGCGTCCACATCGATATTGTCCACGCCGACGCCCGCGCGCCCGATGACTTTTAGTCGCGCCCCCCGCGCAATCACTTCTGCGTCCACCCGCGTCTGCGAGCGCACCATCAGCGCGTCATACTCGCCGACGCACTCCAGCAACGCCTCACGCGGTAGGTTCGGACGGTAGTCCACCTCCGCCGCCTGACGCAAGACCGCCAAGCCTTCTTCTGCTACCAAATCGCTCACCAGCACGCGCATTATTCGAGAGTGTACCTCATGGGGTATACTCATGCCTGCAGGCTTGTTGCACGAGGGTATTCGGGCAAGCGGAAGCGTGGCTCTGCCCCCCTCCCTAAAGGTTCTGATAAGGGTACAGCACTTGGGTTCGCTGCGTGGGGAACAGACGCGCTTTTTTCGCCCTCACCCCCAGCCCCTCTCCCACCTTGTGGGAGAGGGGTGTAGGGGCGCACAGCGGTGCGCCCTGCTGGGCGTTCCCCCTCTCCCGCTCTGCGGGAGAGGGGGACAAAGGGGGTGAGGGCAAAGAGGCGCGCCTGCCCTTTCACGCCCGCGCGGGGAAAGTCGCCCCTGCTGCAGCGATTCTGTGCCGAACCGATGTACCCTTATCAGCCCCTAAGGTTCCCCCTGCTCGCAGGGGGAACCTCAAGGAGGGGTTCTCGAAAAACTGTTGTGCAACGCGCCTAACGAAGGAGTGTGGACGATGGCAATCACTATGCTAACGAAGCAACGGAGCTGTGTATTTCTGATTGAGCCTGCACAGGCAGGCAGTGTGTTCACCCCCGAAGATTTCGATTCCGAGACGCGGCTGATGGGCAAGGCGGCGGACGATTTCGTGCGCCACGAGGTGCTGCCCCTGCTGCCCGAAATCGAGCAGGCGAAAGAGGGCTTGATGCGCGAGTTAGACCGCAAGATGGGCAAGTTGGGCTTTACTGCTGCCGAAGTGCCCACCCACTACGGCGGGCTGGACTTGCCCAAGACGACCGTCGCGCTGATTGTGGAGAAACTCGGACCCGAACCCGCGACCTGCCTGACGCTGCAGGCGCATGCGGGGCTGGCGATTCTGCCGCTGGTGCTGGAAGGCGCGCCCGCCCAAAAAGAGCGCTACCTGCCCAAACTCGCGTCGGGCGAGTGGTGCGGCTCGTTCTGCCTGAGCGAGCCGAGCAGCGGCTCCGACGCGCTGGCGATGCGCACCCGTGCCGTGCCTACCGACGGCGGCTACCTGCTCAACGGCGAGAAGATGTGGGTCACCAACGCGGGCTTCGCCGACCTGTTCACCGTGTTCGCCAAACTCAACGGCGAGCAGTTCACCGCGTTTCTGGTGGAGCGCACGACGCCCGGCGTCAACTTGGGGCGCGAGGAGCATAAAATCGGGCTGCACGGCTCCAGCACGCGGCGCGTGGCGTTCGAGAATGTGTTCGTGCCCGCCGAGAACCTGCTGGGCGAGGTCGGCAAGGCGCACTACATCGCGCTCAACACGCTGAATCTGGGGCGCTACAAGATGGCAGCCAGCGCGCTCGGCACGGGCAAATACGCGCTGGAGCTTGCCACCCGCTACGCCAAAGACCGCCAGCAGTTCGGGCAGCCCATCGCCAACTTCGGGCTGGTGCGCCACAAACTCGCGCGGATGGCGACCCACCTGTTCGCGCTGGAGAGCATGCTGTACCGCACGGGACACCTGATGCAGGCGTGGTTCGACCCGATTCACGACCTGCCGCCTGACCACCCCGAGCTGCACCTGCGCTACCGCGAGGCGGCGTCGGAGTACGCGGGCGAGTGCGCCCTGCTGAAGTTCTACGGCACGGAGGTGCAGTACCTGTGCGCCGACGAGGGCGTGCAGATTCACGGCGGCTACGGCTACACGGAGGACTTCCCCATCGCCAAGATTTTTCGCGAGTCGCGCGTGCCGCGCATCTACGAGGGCACGAACGAAATCAACCGCCTGAACTTCACGCAGCACCTGATTCGGCAGATGCAGCGGGCGGGGCTGCCGTTGCTGGAGGAGGCGCGCACGCAGGCGTCCGTGCTGACCGCCGAGCTGCCGACCGACACGCGCGAGATGCTCAACGCGCTGGTTGCCCAGTTCCGCGCAGCGACGCTTGTGGCGTTCCAGCGGGCGTGGGAAGCGTATGGCGACCACCTGCGCGAGCAGCGTCAGGAGGTCGCCGCCGCGATTGCGGAGATGGCGGTCTACCTGTACGGGCTGGAGAGCATCGTCGCGCGGTTGCCCAAGTTGCAGGGCGCGCACGCCGAAGCGGGCGAGCTGATGGCGCTGCTCTTTGCACGCGAGGGCGCGTTCCACATCCGCGAGCGACTGGAGCTGGTGCTGCACGCGCTGGGCGCGTCGGACGGGACGCCGAACCTGCCTACCCCGCGCATCGATGCGATTGCCGTCGCCAACCGCCTCGCCGAGCATGTGCTGCAACGGGAGGGGTATCCGATTGGGTAAGACCGATTGCATACTCGGCGTCTGCGAATCACCCCCTCCTTCAGGTTCCCCCCGCTTCGCGAGGGGAACCGAGAAGCGCGCCTACTTGGTTCCCCCTGCAGGCAGGGGGAACCTTAAGGAGGGGGTTCACAAAAGGAGCGCCAAAACCCCGTGAAACGCTTAGAGCCAATCTTCGAGGCGCTGCGGGCGCGGGGGGAAGCCGCGCTGATTGCCTACATCACAGCGGGCGACCCGTCGCTGGAACGCCTACCCGACATCCTGCGCCTGCTGCAAGACGCGGGCGTCGACATGGTGGAGGTCGGCTTCCCCTTCAGCGACCCGCTGGCGGATGGACCCGTGATTCAGGCGGCGATGCATCGCGCGTTGCAAGCGGGCACGACACTGCCGCGCGTGCTGGAGACCGTCGCAGCGGTCAGCCCCACGCTGCAGACGCCGCTGATTGCCTTCACCTACTACAACCCTGTGCAGCGGTATGGGCTGGGGCGGTTTGCGCAGGAGGCGGTCGCCGCGGGCTTCACGGCGTGCCTAATGACCGACCTGCCGCCCGACGAGGCAGACGAGTGGCTGCCCCACACGCAGCAGCACAGCTTACAGCCCATCTTCCTGCTGACCCCCACCAGCACCACCGAGCGCATACGCCTGGTGGCAGAGCGGGGGCGGGGGTTCGTCTACTGCGTCTCACGCACGGGCGTCACAGGCGCACGCGACCAACTCCCGTCCGACCTGCCTGAGCTGATACAGCGGATACGCCAGCACACCACACTGCCAATCGCCGTCGGCTTCGGCGTCTCCAAGCCCGACCATGTGCGCCAGATTGCCCAAATCGCCGACGGCGCGGTGGTGGGCAGCCAGCTGGTGCAGTATCTGCACGAGTTCGCCGACTCGCCCCACTGGCAGGCGGCGATTAGCGACTATCTGCGCGGGCTGAAAGCGGCGACGCGCCGTTAAATCACACTCACCGCCAGTAGCCACGATTCCAAGCAATCAGGCGCGTGTGCGAGTTTCTGCAGGGGTGTGTGGTCGGGCATCGCGTGGCGCAGGATTTGCAGCGCGGAGCCGTAGTCGCCGTAGGCGTAGGCGCGCAGCGCGTCCGAGAGTTCGGGTTTCTCGCGCAGGCGCAGCGCAAGCGCCTTCTCGATGAGCCGATCGCGGCGGGGCTCGTCGGCGGTCAGCAGCGTGTAGAGCGAGTCGTAGCGTCCCATCAGTTGGGCGACGCTGAGCGCGATTTGCTGTCGCGCCAGCGGCGATTCGACATGCGCCATCCGCTGCAGCAGCGGCTCGATGTCGTTCGTGTCGCCGTGTTGCGCCAGTGCGCGCGCCAACGCCGCCAACACCGCTGGCTCGGTCTCCTGCTGCAAGCGCAGGCGCAGCAGCGGCGCGAGCGATGGGTCGGCGGGCAGGCTCGCCAGCGCGAGCGCGGCATCCGCCCGCACGCTCGGATGCTCCGACTCCAGCCAGTGCGTGAGCGCATGCGGGTCTGTCGTGTCGTGCAAGGTGTCGGGTTCGGCGCGTTCCAACGCGGCGGCGATGGCTTCCAGCAGGGTCGCCTGCTCCAGCGGACCGGGTGCACGCTCCAGCCGTTGCATCAGGGCAGGCAGGGCGCGCGGGTCGGCGATACGGCGCAGGGCTTGTGCGGCAGCAACCCGCGCCTCGATGCGCTCCGCCTCCAGCAAGGGTAGCAGCGCGTCGGTCGCTTCGGGGCTGCCAATCGCGCCGAGTGCATCCGCCGCCTCCAGCACCAGGTCGCTTGCGGGATCGTGCAACGCGCGTATCAGTGCGGGCACGGCGCGCGAGTCGCCAATCGCGCCTAGCGCACGCGCTGCCTCGCGACGCACTTCGGGGATCGGGTCGTGCAGCGCGGCGGTCAACTCCTCCACCGCCAGCGGCGTTTTCTCTTCCAGCAGGGTGCGAATCGCGTTCAAGCGTGTGGCGACATCCGCCTGACCCCGCAACTGGCGCATCGCACGCCACCCGCGCGGACGCGCCGACGCCCGCAACTGCGACAGCACATAGCGCGTGGAACGCTCCTCTGGCTCGCGAATCGCTCGCAGCCACGGCAACGCCAGCAGCCGAAACAGCGACGCCATCGCAAACAGCACAAAAAAGCGCGTCGGGTCAGGCACATACGGCTTCATCGCCTCCATCAGCGCACCGCTGGCAAACGCCGCCAGACCGCCCATCAGCGACACAATCGCGCTCAGCGCGCCCATATAGACCGCCCGCTGCTCTGGGGGCGCAACCGCCACATTCAAGTTGAACTGCGTCAGCCCCACACCCGCCCACAGCGAACCCGCAAGCACCTGAATGAAGAAGATGACGCCGACGCTCCACACATACCGCTCAGGGTCGGTCAGGAACCATAGGTACGGCAGGAACACCACGCCCCATAGCGACAGCATGAGCAGCGGCTTATTGCCGAACTTGTCCGCCAAGTAGCCCCACACAGGCATCGCCAGACTGCTGAACAGCGCGGCAATCAATCCCGCTACTTGCACCATCAGGTAGGGCATGCGAATCTGCTCCAGCATGTAGACCGTGAAGAATTGTCCTGCGAACATCTGCCCGAACACGAGGAAGGTGTTGAACCCCAGCAGTGAGCGGAAGTTGCGCGTGCGGAACGGCTCGCGATAGAACGCCCAGATGCCGCGCAGCCCGCGCCTTTCGGCGGGCGTGCGGGGCGGCTCAGGTATCTTGCTCAGCGCCCACAGCGACAAAAACAAAAACACCGCGCCCAGTCCGTACAGCGTCGCGAACGCAATCGCCTGCGAGAACCGCTGGTACTTGACCGCCTGGTCGAGGAAAATCGCTGGGGGCAGCGCGGACGCCGCCGACACCAGCCCCAAAATCATGTTGCGCCTGCCGAAGTACCGTCCCCGATAGTCGGGTGGCACCAGCGCGCTCAGCCACGCCAGAAACGCGGGTCCCGCAAACGACCCAAGCACCGCCGACAGAATCAGCAGCCCTGCGAACAGTTGCAGGCGCGGCGCGGAATCGCTCAGGAACGGCAGCAGCGCAATCGCCACAAACGGCAGGCGCGAGTAGAAGGCGTAGCGTATCACCAGCCGCTTCTGGCTCGGCGCGGTGTCGGCAAGGTACGCCGTCAGAATCTGCAGTGCGCCCGCCAGCGACGGCACGGAGGTGATAATCCCAATCCACAGGTCGTTCGCGCCGAAGGCACGCGCCAAGCCGATCTGGAATGCGCCCGAAGTCAGCGCGACAAACAGCGTGAAAAACACCGCGTCCCAGTTCGCCCAGCGCAAGCCCCGCGCAATCTCCAGCCGTGTCAGCCCTTGCGACGGCTGGCTCATAGCGCGCGCACCTCCACCCGCCAGTCCACGATGTCCAAATCGGGGTCGGGCGCGTCCCCGCGCGGCTCCAAATTCGTGTCGGCGTTGCGCACGATGCGGTTCTGGTCAATCCGTAGGTTCAGGTACTGGCTCACGCCCAAGTTTGGGTCGCCCAGCGCGTCCACCACCTTGCGCGTGGGGTCGTTCGGGTCTATGGGGATGCGGTCGGTCGCGATAATGTTCAGCTGGATGAACTGCAGTTGCGCCGCGTCGACGGGGTTGGGAATGAACTGCGTGAGGTCGATCTCGAAGCGTAGGCGGTTGCTGTCGGCGGCGACGGGTTCGCTGAAGCGCGGCGCGCCCAGATACTGGAACACCGACAGGTTCGTGTTGGGCACGACGCGATACAGTGCGTAGCCGCCTGCGGGCTGCAGGGTGTCGTAGCGCATAAAGTGCGTGAACGCGCCTGCCGCAAAGCCGTTGCCCCACGGCGGCGCAACCACAGGCACGGGTCCCGCCTGACCTGTCGGGTCGTTGCTGAGGTTGAACAGCACGAAGTAGTGATAGTCGGGTCGGATGCGCCCTGCGACCTGCACCTCCACCACGATTCGGCGCACGCCGCCCGTTGTGGGGGTGTCGGGGAATCGTGCGCAGGCAGCCAAGCCCACCAGTAAGGCGCAGACGCCTATGCCGATGCTCCGCTTCGCCCTCCCTGACGCGCCCTGCGGCATACCCCAAGTATACCTGCGCGGGCGGGGGCGACTTCAGGGGTTGACACCCCCCGCCAAAATGGGGTATACTGCCCCCGCTTTGCGACCGAGGTCGCAGGGCACGAGACTATCACCAAGGAGGGAACTATGGCAACCATAGTACGCTTGGGGTTGATTGCCCCGCTCGTGAGCCTGATCGTCGCAGCCTCGGCGCAGCGAACCATCACCTACACCGTGCAACCAGGCGACTCGCTCTACACCATCGCTCACAAGCACGGACTGCGCCTGCCCGACCTGCTGGAGGTCAACAACCTGCGCAACCCGCATGCGCTGCAGGTGGGCGACCAAATCAAAATCCCCGTCAAGGGCAACGCAGCAGCGTCGGCGCAGCGCACGGCTCAACCCGCCGCCCCCGCATCGGGTTGGGCGGAACTCAATACCGATCGGGTCAACATCCGTACCGCGCCATCGACGGACGCCAAGCGCATCACCCTCGTCGATCGCTGGACGAAGGTGCAGGTGCTGGGGCGTCAGGGGGACTGGAGTCGCATTCGGCTCCAAAGCGGTACAACAGGCTGGGTGCTTGCCAAGTACCTCAGCCCGACCCAGCCCCCGCAAACACGAAAGCAAGTAGCGAAGCGGACTACAGATCGGAAGCCTGCTCCTCGCCCCGCGCGCGCGTCGGCGTCGCGCACGGCACAGACCCAGTCGCAACCGACCGCCTCCAAAACGCCAGCAACGACGGACGCCTCAGCGGTTGCCGATGGTCAGCCGACCGTGGTGCGTCGTGCGCTGAAGTATCTGGGCACGCGCTACCGCTACGGCGCCAGCAGCGCACGCGGGTTCGACTGCTCGGGCTTCACATCCTATATCTATCGGCAGCACGGCATCAGTCTCCCGCACAACTCCGCCGCGCAGTACCGCGTGGGCAAGCCCGTGAGCCGCAGCGAACTGCGCCCCGGCGATTTGGTCTTTTTCCGCACGCGCGGCAACCGAATCTCGCATGTGGGCATCTACATCGGCAACGGGAAGTTTGTGCATGCTTCCAGCGCGCGGGGGCGCGTGCGCGTCGACACGCTGACCTCAGGCTACTACCATCAGCGTTATGTCGGCGCACGGCGCATCACCAAAAAGTAATCGCATGGACGCGCAAGGCTGCGACACCCGACCCCCTCGCCTGCAAGCGGGCGAGGGGGTCGTATTTTCTGCCCTCACCCCCAACCCCTCTCCCACCCTGTGGGAGCTTATACCAATCGCCGAGCCAGAGTTCACAAAAACGAGTACGCCCGATAACCCCCTCCTTAAGGTTCCCCCTGCAAGCAGGGGGAACCGAACCCACGCGCCCCACGCGGTTCCCCTCGCGAAGCGGGGGGAACCTAAAGGAGGGGGGCAATTGTAAACTCTGCCCTTGCGATTGGTATTATACCAATCGCCGAGCCAGAGTTCACAAAAGTACGGATAAACGAGAACCCCCTCCTCAAGGTTCCCCCTGCGAGCAGGGGGAACCAGTAGGCGCTCCTCTCGCGGTTCCCCTCGCGAAGCGGGGGGAACCTAAAGGAGGGGGGGCAATTGATGAACTTCGGACGCGCGATTGGTATTAGAGGGGTAGGTTTTTTCTCGCGCGGTTGGCGTGGCGGGCGGGACGCCCGCGTTCCCAGCGCAGCGCGGGCTGGGAGCGCGAGCGTCTCGCTCGCATGGCGGCAGAAACGCCCTGCTCGGCGGCTCCGCGAGCAGGCACGCCTGCAAAAAACCTACCCCTTTAAGCCCTGTGGGAGAGGGGAGCGGTTCGCCGAATCCTGTGGAGTGCGGAAGCGGCAGCTTCAGCGTCGGGCGGAAGCTCCGTTTCCGCACTCCATATCCCTTCACTCGCCTCGTGAGCGAGTGAGATGCAGGGTGAGGGTTTCAAAATCGCCATAATCACGAGCACACGGACGAAGTAATCGTGAACTACACTTGTACGGCTGGAATAAGCCTTCTGGGGACTACCTTAGCCACTGGGGGTTGTAAACTATCCCCAATTTGCTTATTTTTGGCGTCTTTTGGGCGATATCGCTTGACTTTATCGCTTTGCGTTGGGTACACTATCCCCGCGCACGCTCGCCGTGCGACATAATCCCAAACAGGAGGTGATTCCCATGATTCGTTTCGTCTTGGGCGCGATGGCGTGCGTTGCCGTCGCGCACGCGGACACCATAACGCTGACGGACGCGCTGCAGCGGGTCGCCCAGAACCATCCGCTGGCGCGCGCGATGGCGCTGGAGCTGGAGGCGACGCGCTGGCGTGGGCGCGCGGAGGCTGCCTTCGCGCCGATGAGTGTCTACCTTGCGCCGATGATTTCGGACGGCGGCTCTGGCGAGGAGTTGATCGTGCAGCAACCGCTGGAGCTGAACGGCGGTCAGCGCGCCCGCGCCGCGCTTAGCCACGCGCGCTACCAGCTCCACCGTGCAGAGACGCAAAGCGCGCTCAACGAGTTGCTGACCCAGACTGCCGAAGCGTTCGTAGACGCCTACGCCTACCAGCGTCGCTTGGAGGCGGTCGCGCACTATGTGCAGACGCTTGACGCGCTGCAGCCGCAGGGCGCCGTTCACGCGCCGCGCGAGACTGCACTGGCGCGGGCAGTGGAGTTTGGCGAAGCGCACCGCCGCGCGCTCTATCGGCTGAACGCGCTGCTGCAGCGACCACTGGACGCGCCGCTTGCGCTGATGCCAGTGCAGGAGCTGCCCGACATGCCCACGGCGGACGACGCTGTAGACGCGGACGCCGCCCAGTTAGCCCTGCTGCAGGCGGAGCTGCGCCTGATGCGGGCGCAGCTGCTGCCCGATGTCGTGCTGCAGACGCGCGTGGAGAAGTTTGCGGGCAACGCGACGCGCCCTGCCTACGCGCTGGTGCTGGAGTTCCCGCTGATTGACTACGGCGCGCGCCGCGCCGAGATTCGCGCCCAGCAACTGCTGATACAGGCGCAGGAACTGCGCATGGAGGCAGCGCGCCTGCAGGCGCAGGCGGAACAGCGCACTGCGGAGGACGCCTACCGCGCGGCGCGCGCGCAGCTGACGCAAGCGCAGCAGCGCGTCGAGAGGCTCACTGCCGCACGCGCACAAACCGTCGCCAACGACGCCAGCACCCTGCTGGAACACGCGACCGAGCTGTGGCGCGCCCGCATGGAACTCATCGACGCGGAGCATCGCGCCCTACGCGCGTGGGTTGCGTGGAAATCCATCGACGAAGCGTTCCTGAAGGGGGTGAGACTGCATGCGATCCGACCCTGACCCCGTGAATCGTCCCCTCGAACCATAAGAGCAGGCGTTGTGGTGTGTGCGCCTGCTCTTCGCTTTAATCGCTCTCTATGGCTGCTGCCCAACTGACCGCTGAGACGCCCGATTCCAAGCTCAGGCGCGCGATGACCTCTTCCAGCGCGGCGTGCGCAGGCGTCTGGGCGACGACCTCCGCCTCCACGCGCACCCGATCGGTGTCTTCGATGTCCACGCTATCGAGGCTGCGCAGAATCAGCGGTCCCGCGCTCAGCATTTGCACCAGCAGGGCGCGAATGTGCAGTTCGTTCGCCTGCTGGCACACCAAGCGCAGCGTGTAGCGGAGCCCCAGCTCGCTGGCGCCCGTGTTCACCTGGTCAATCTGGCGCGCGAGCGGGCGCAGCAGCACATTGCTGAGAATCACCAGCAGGGCGGCGGCGGTCGCCAGCAGCGGGTAGCCTGAGCCTGCCAGCACACCGACCGACGCCGCGCCCCAGAGGGTGGCGGCGGTGTTCAGCCCGCGCACGCCCGCGCCCTCGCGCATAATCACGCCCGCGCCCAGAAACCCGATTCCAGACGCCACCTGCGCCGCGATGCGGGTGGGGCTGTTCTCGCCTTCCACGACGGTCGCCAGCGCGACGAACGCCGCCGAGCCGACCGCGACCAGCGCGTTCGTACGCAAGCCCGCCGCACGCTGACGCCACTGACGCTCGATCCCGATCAACACACCTAAACCGAGCGCGGTCAACAGGTTCACCATAATTGGCAGATGCATCGTCATCCTAATCGCCTCCCTCGCTGGGCGCGGGGACGGTAGCCGCCCCCGCGCCGTTTGTATCACTGCTTAATCAGGTCGCTGAGGAACCAGTAGGCGTAGCCGAAGTAAATCATCACGCCCGACAAGTCCATTATCGAGGTAATCACGGGACCGCTGAGCGTGGCGGGATCAAAGCCCAACCGCCGCGCCGCGAACGGCAGCCCTACGCCAATCAGGCTGCCCACAATCGTCACGGTGAGCATCGCTAAGCCGACGACCAACAGCACACTGCCGCCAATCCCTTTGGAGAAGTACGCCAGAATCGCCTCCAGCACGCCGATTGTGACGCCCATCGCCAGCGCGACGGGCACATCGCGCTTGAGAATAAACAGGAAGTCGCGCAGGCGCAGGCGCACCTGTCCCAGCGCCATCGCGCGAATCACCAGCGTCGCTGACTGACTGCCCGTGTTGCCGCCCATGTCGATAATCGGCGCGATGAACGCCGCCAGCACAATCGCGCTGGAGAGCAGCTCCTCCTGCTGCGCCACGAAGGTGGAGGTGATAACCCCGAAAAAGGTCAGCACAATCAGCCAGAAGACACGCGCCTTGAAAATGCGCAGCAGCGGCGACTGCACGATATCCACATCAGGTCCGCCCATGGCGACCGTACCGCCGAACACGGTCAGCCGCTGCGCCTCGCTCTCCTCGACCAGTTCCAGCCCGCGCTCGGCGTCAATCGCGCCGACCAGTCGCCCCTCCTTGTCCACGACGGCAATCAGCGGATACTGCCGACGCACGAACATCTCGGCGACTTTGTCTTGGCTGTCGTAGGCGGAGACGGCGACGGGCGCGTCGCTGATGAGCATCTTGAGCGGCGCGCTTGGCGGCGCCTTGAGCAACTGCGCCGCCGTCACATAGCCCAGATACTGACGCCCTTCGCCCAGCACCAGCACCATCTGCAGATACTCTGGATCCAGCGGCGACTCGCGCAGCCGTTGCAACGCCTCGTGCGCGGGCGTGTCGGCAGGCAACGCCAAGTAGTTCGGGTTCATCACGCGCCCCGCCGAACCTTCGGGGTAGCCCAGCAGCAGGCTCATCGACTGGCGCACCTCGGGACTGACCTCCAGCAGCACGCGCTTGGCGACCTTCGCAGGCAACTCCTCGAACAACGCCACCCGCTCGTCAGGCTCCATGCTCTCCACCAGCCGAATCAGGTCGGGGTCGTCCATCGCGCGCACCAAGTCGCTCTGCTCGCTGCGCGCCAGCGATTCGAACACCTGCAGGGCGCGCTCCTTGTCCAGTAGTCGGAACAGCAGCGCCTGCTCCTGCGGCGACAACTCACGCAGACACTGCACAACCGCGTCTACCTTCGCCTCACGCAGCAACGCCTTGAGACCATCCAGATTCTGCTCCGAAAGCAGATTCTTGATCGTTTGCATCAGCATAGCGGTTCACCTCCTTAGTTTTTTGATTGATTATTGCGTAATTCACGCGCAGACGCGCGAAATCGCGCACGCGCTGCCGTGCAGACGCGACACAATCGCCGCGTGTACGGCGTTCTTTGCAACAATCGGCTGGTGGTTCGCTGTGAGAGGGTTCCCCTGACACTGTGGCGGGCGTCGTTGCGCTCCAAGCGTGCGAACCAACGAATTATACCACACGCCCGCGCGCCGTGTCAAGTGTTTAGGCGCAAAAGCGGGGATTTTGGGGCAATTTGGAGGCAAATTTCATCCCCGAAACATCGGAAGGGCAAGCAACGGCTCTGGATGTCTACAGCGGGCTTAGGGCGGCTTCTGTTGGCTCTGCGTATACTTTGGCGCGAAGAGATAGAACGCGCGTCCCATCGCCTGCGCTTGCCCGATGCGAATTGCCGTTTCGCCGCCGAAATCGGGGTCGGTCGTGAGGCAGTACGCGCCCGTTTGGGTCATCTGCGCTTGGGCTGTTGCAGGGTTGCTGACGGGCATGTACGCGCCCCGCCGATAAAACTGCAGGCTGGGGTAGCCAGGGTTCACGCGGTACACGATCAGCGTGCGGTAGGGCGGCGGCTTGAGCGCAAGTTCGCGCACAGGGCGCAGCGCGAGGCGGTCATAGCCCGTCAGCGCGCCGTTCCAGCCGATCAGCAGCGCGAGCGCGCCCACCCCCCGCATCCACGGCGGCGCGACGGGGCGATTCAGTGCCAGCATCGCTAACGGCATGCCCAGCGCGAGCGCAACCGCCCACGGCGCGCCTTCCCAGAGCGGACGATACAGCGCGACACCCGCCCACACCGCCGCGCCCAGCAGCACGACGAGCGTCCCCGCACGGCGCATTTGCCACTCGTGCTGCGCCGAATCGCCTGCCGACGCAAGCCGCGCCTGCGCCACACGCGCCCCCACCAACAACGCCAGCGCGGGGAACATCGGGAAGATGTACGCGGGCAACTTCGTGAAACTCAGCGTGAACAGCCCGAACACCAGCCACGCCCAGCGACGCAAGTAGAGCCGCAGCGGGTCGTCCTCGCGCGTCCACAGCACACGCACCCCGCCCACCATCGACAGCCCGCCCAGCCACAGCACCACGACATAAAACAACAGATACAGCGCGACGCCTGCCAGCACGCTGCCCACATCCCCGCGCTGAATCAGCGGCAGCACCGAGTGCGCCGTGTCGCCTCCCGCGAAGCGCAGCAGGTTCTGCTTGACCACGAACTCGTTGAAAAACGCCGCGCCATGCTGCAGGTAGACCCCCACATACCATGGCAGCGCGGTCAGCAGCGCGACGCCCAGCGCGAACAGCACCCAGCGGAATCGCAGCCCCCGCGCGTGCAGCGTCCGCGCGTTCCACACATACAAAAGCCCCACCAGCCCCAGCCCGAAAGGTCCTTTGGTGAGGAACGCCAGCCCCAGCGCGACGCCGCCAATCAGGCTCCAGCCCAACCCGCGCGCCTCCCACAGCGCAATCACCGCCACCGTCAGGAAAAACGCGAGCGACATGTCGGTAATCGCCAGCCGCGCCAAGATAAGGCTCAGCGGCGCGAGCGCGAACAGCAGCGCCGCCCAACTCCCCGCGCCCTGCCCCAGCCGACGATTGCCCCACCACGCCAGCAGCAGAATGGTCAGCGCGTACATCAGGGCGGATGGCAACCGCAGCGCGAACTCGTTCTCACCGAAGGCGCGCATGCTGCCCACCATCAGCCAATACAACAGCGGGGGCTTTTCGAACCACGGCTCACCCAGAAAGGTCGGCGTGCGCCAGTCGCCTGACTGACGCATCGCCCACGCAACAGAGGCGTAAAACCCCTCGTCGAGGTCGGTCAACCCGAAGGCGCGCAGGTCAATCAGCGCCGCCAGTACGCACAGCCACAGCAGCCAACGCATCGGCTACGGGGTTAGGACTCGGACGCCGTCCATATAGGGGCGCAGCGCATCGGGAATCACGACGCTGCCGTCCGCCTGCTGGTAGTTCTCCAGTATCGCCGCCATCAGGCGCGGGGTCGCCACACCCGAAGCGTTCAGCGTATGCACGAACTCTGGCTTGGCGGTCGGCTCGGGGCGGTAGCGGATGTTCGCCCGCCGCGCTTGGAACGCCTCGAAGTTGCTGCACGAAGACACTTCCAGCCACATCTGCACACCTGGCGCCCACACCTCAAGGTCATAGCACTTGGCGGCGGCGAAGCCCAAGTCGCCCGTGCAAAGCGCGACGATGCGGTAGGGCAACTCCAGCCGCTGCAGCACCGTCTCGGCGTCGCGCAGCAGTTTCTCGTGTTCCTCGTAGGAGGTTTCGGGCGTGGTGAACTTGACCAGCTCCACCTTGTTGAACTGGTGCAGGCGCAGCAGCCCGCGCGTGGCTTTGCCCGCCGCGCCCGCCTCGCGCCGAAAACACGGCGAATACGCTACCAAATTAATAGGCAACTGCTCCGCCGACAGAATCTCCTCGCGATACAGATTCGTCACGGGCACTTCGGCGGTCGGAATGAGATACAGCGGGTCGTCGGCGCAGCGGTACATCTCCTCCTCGAACTTGGGCAGTTGCCCCGTGCCGACCATCACTTCGGGGCGCACCAGAAACGGCGGGAAGACCTCCACATAGCCGTGTTCGCGCGTGTGCAAGTCCAGCATAAAGTTGATGAGGGCGCGCTCCAGCCGTGCGCCCAGCCCTGTGTAGAAGTGGAACCCGCTGCCGCCGACCTTCGCGCCGCGCTCGAAGTCGATAAGCCCCAGCGACTCTGCCAGTTCCCAGTGGGGCTTGGGTTCGAACGCCATCGGGTGGGGCTGCCCGCCGCGCCGCACCTCGACATTCTCGCTCGCGTCGTTGCCGACGGGCGTCGTGGAGTGGGGAATATTCGGCAGCAGCAGCAGTTTCGCCTCGCGCTCGGCTTCCAGCGCGCGCCGCTCATCTTCGAGAGCCTCAATCTGCGCTTTGAGGCTGCGCAGTTGCTCCAGCAGCGGCTCGGTATCCTCGCCCGCCTTTTTGCGCAGGGGGATCTCTTTGGAGACGCGGTTCTGCTCGGCGGTGAGGGTCTCCACTTGGGTGGTGATTTCGCGCCACCGCTGGTCGATTGCCAGCCATTCGTCGAGGAGGTCGGTTGGGTAGCCGCGTTTGTGCAGCGCGTCGCGCACCGTGTCGGGTTCACTGCGCAGGAGTCGGTAGTCCAGCATACCGCTAATTGTACCGAAACGGCTGCATTAGGGCTGTGGCTCGTCGTCGCTGATGACGCCCTGCTGACGCAATCGCTCGCGCAACTGTTCCAGTTCGGCTTGCAACTGCGCGGCGCGCGCCTCCGCCTGCTCCCGCGCCGCACGCTCCCGCGCCTCGCGCTCCTCCCGCGTCAACACCAACTGCCCCTCGCTGTCCCACAACCGCAACCACGACCACACACGACCACGATACGACCCACGCCACACCCCCACATACGCACCCAACACCTCACTCCACAACCAACCACGCGCATCAGGCTCTATCCGAACATAACCATCCGCAGTCAAACGATACCCCACCAACTCCCCACTACGCCGATCAAACCAAAAATACTCAGGCACACGAAACACATGCGCGTAAAACTTCACATTCTTGTCCACATCCTTCGCGCGCGTGGAACTGGAAATAAACTCCACCACCAAGTCGGGATACCGACCATCCTCATTCCACACCACCCAACTGTCGCGCGGCTTGGTTCCGTCCACACCCTTCACAAGGAAAAAGTCGGGACCTTTGAAACGCGGCTTGCGTTTTGGGGTTTCGGCTTCCACATACTCCTCGATCTCTTTGGCTTGTTGGAGGCTGTAGTAGATGAACATATTGCCGCCGCAGAAGTAGTGGTTGGGTTCGCCGAGGTGGTTGCGGACGAGTTCGTCGAGGAGTGAGATGCTCACGACATGCCAATCCGATTCCATTCGGTCTCCGTCTCCTGGGGGTAGTTTGAGTTGTTGGAGTTGTTCCAGCGACGCTTGGATGTGTTCGGGCAGCGGTGTTGGTTCCGCTTGCCGCTTGGTGCGTTTAGCGCGTTTGGGTTGGGCGGTTGCCGTCTGCGTCGCCATCGCGAAGGGATTATACCTCACGCGCAGCAGGCTCGCCCCTGCTGCGCGTGGATGGCTAAGCAACAGAGGATTACTTCACCAGTTCCATCTTCAGCGTGCCGTCGATGGGCATTGGCGCGCCCTCGACCTGCATGCCCTTGATACGGGCTTCCATCTTGACGAGCATGCCCGTTTTGGGGTCTATCCAGTTGAAGCCGTCCGCGCTGTAGCCTTCCCCTTCTTTGGCGTTGACCGAGCGAGCCGTCATTTTAATTTCGACCTTCTCCACGCCAACGAACTCGTAGTCGATCTTCAGCTCGCCCCCAGCATTTTTGACCGTCTCGCTCCACTTGTCGCCGACCTTGACGGGTTTTTCGGGGTAGACCATCTGCGCAGCGTTCATCTGCTGCATCATGGCGTCCCCGCCGTCCACTTTCGCGACGGCGCCGTTGGGCTTGAAGGTCATCTTGGTCGCGGGGGGTGCAGGCTGGGGCATCTCTTGGTCGCCGAACTTGATAGTCAACTCGCTCGACGCCGATTCCATCTGGATATTGCCGTTCTCCTCCACCTTCACCACCTTGTTTGTGACTGTAGTAGTTACGAATACAGGTTGCCCGCCGAAGTCGATATCCATCGACGAGCGGTATTTGAAGGTGTTGCCCTCTTTGACATTCAATTTGAGGGTTTATTCCTGTGCGATTGCCGCGCTCAGACTCAGCAGCGCGCACGCCGTTAGCAGCGTTGCTCGAAACACTCGTGTCATCGGTTCAGCCTCCTGTCGCGCGGTTGCGCAACGCGATTATACCCCACCAGACGGTATAATTGGCGTGCTATGGCTATCCTAACGCGCGGTTCGATCGCCCCCGACTTCAGCCTTGCCGACCAGCAGGGCAACCCAGTGCGCCTAAGCGACTATCGGGGGCGATGGGTGGTGCTATACTTCTATCCGAAAGACATGACGCCCGGCTGCACGCAGGAGGCGTGTTCGTTCCGCGATGTGCATGCCGATCTGGTGCAAGAGGGTGCGGTGGTGCTGGGCGTCAGCGCGGACGATGTGCAGAGCCATCGCCAATTCGCCGATAAATACGAATTGCCGTTCCCGCTGCTGGCGGATACCGACCACACGGTAAGCGAGGCATATGGTGCGTGGCGCAAGAAGCACATGTACGGCAAAGAGTTCTGGGGCGTGGATCGCATCACTTACCTGATCGCGCCCGACGGCAGGGTGCACCAGGTATTCACGAAGGTCAAGCCCGCCGCGCACGGCGACGAGGTGTTGACCGCCATCCGACAGGCGAAACAGGATGAATCCAGCGGTGCTGATTGAGGCGCAGGGCGCGTCGCTGATTTACCGTGACGGCGAGCGCGAGGTGCGCGCCGTCGACTCGGTGAGCCTGCAGGTGCGCCCCAGCGAGTTCGTGGGGATTGTCGGTCCGTCGGGGTCGGGCAAGAGTTCGCTGCTGTATCTGCTGAGCGGGCTGAAGTTGCCCACGCACGGCACGGTGCGCTATCGCGGGCGGTGCTACACGGAGGCGTCGGACGCCGAGCGCAGCGCGATGCGCCGCGAGCGGTTCGGGTTCGTGTTCCAGCAGCCCTACCTGCTGGGCTACCTGACCGTGCTGGAGAATGTTGTGGTTGGCGCGCCCGATGTGCGTGCGTATCGCGAGCGCGCGCTGTGGCTACTGGAGCAGTTAGGGTTGGCGGACAAGGCGCATCGCTTCCCATCCGCGCTGTCGGGCGGCGAGCGTCAACGGGCGTGTGTGGCGCGCGCCCTGCTGATGGAGCCAGAGGTCATCTTCGCCGACGAGCCGACCGCTGCGCTGGATCAAGCTACAGGGCTGCATGTGCTGGATCTGCTGGAACAGCATCGAGGCAGCGGCGCGGTCGTGCTGGTTACGCACGATCCTCTGATGCTGCGCTACTGTGATACGGTCTACAAACTGCGTAATGGGCAGGTGGAGTCGGTGGAGCGGGCGCGGGGCAAGGCGTCGGAACCCGCCGCGCCGCCCACAACGCCGTAAGCCCAACTGCCAGCCACCAGCCCCAGAGTGCGACACTTGTAAAGTAAGGCATGCCCGCCAGCCCCACAAACAACGCCGCGTTCACCCAGAGCCAGCGGTCGCGTAGCTGCGCCCCAAGCCACGCACACAGAACCGCCATACCGATGAAAAAGAGCATCGTGTCGTCTCCCCACACCGATTATTCCACAATTCGGCTCGAATTGCCCCTGACCGCCCGCAATTTCACAGCGTTTGGCACAAAAGTTGCTGTTGCTGGAAGTGGCTCTATGCCGACGCTTCTTTGCCCAGAAGCGTTCGGCGCGAGGGAGCCACACACGCTGCAAAGGAGGATTATGATGCGACGAACACTGTATGCAGTAGCGATGAGCGCGGCGCTGGTTGCTGGAGCGCACGCATGGACGGTAACAATTATCAACAGCTCGGGAGTATTGAACCCTGGTGCTGTGACGACCAATGTGCCTGCAGTGGTGCTTACTGCCCCACTGCCACAGGTCACCTTCCTGACTGCTGCTGGCGTACCGAACCCGATTCTGGTCGGCGACGGCACCCCCTTCACGAACGGCGGCTACAGCGCGACCTACTCGATTGCCCCAAGCCATGGTGACGGCAATCTAACAGGCTTCAACTTCGTCATCGCGGCGTTCATTCAGGGCAACGCGCAAATTCTGTGGCAGAAGAAGGTCGTGCGCAACTCGGACAACGCAATCCTGTACAATGATGCGGGAACGATAAGCAGCTCAGGCTCCTATGTGTTCTCCGTAAGTCTGTCTCAGCCTGCCAACGATGTGACGGTCTACGAGAACTTCTTTCTGTTCATTACGGGCAGTGCGCCGGGCACAGATACTGCCTCGCTCCTACTGGTGGAGCAGGACTGGGTGCCTGAGCCTGCGAGCCTGATTGCGCTGGGCGCGGGTCTGGCGGGTCTGGTCGGGCTGCGCCGCCGCGTGCGCTAAGTCGCGCTCATTATAAGGGTCAACGCGAGGGCTGGCAACCGCGCCAGCCCTTTTTGCGTATTCATAGGTAATGGACTCTTCCGTACACTGGGTGCTGTGGGACGGCGCGTGCGACTTCTGCGCGTGGTCAATCGCGCGGTTGCGTCGGCGCGATACGCACGGACGATTCCGCATCGCGCCGTTTCAGAGCGCGCCGCCCGAACTGCTGCAGCGCGTCTCCCCCAACGCTCTGCGTCGCGGCGTGCATGTGATTACCGCCGACGGGCGCGTGTTGCGCAGCGGGCGCGCGGTGCTGTTTATCGGCGAGCAACTCGGCTACGGCTGGCTCACCCGCCCCCTCAGCCTACCCCCGCTGATTTGGATGGTCGAAGGGGTATACTGGATTATTGCCCGACTACGGGGCAAACTGAGCCGATGGCTACGCTTGAGCGAGACGGAATGCCCCCGATGAGCGAGCGCGAGTGGCGTCCCGCGCTGAGCATGCGCTGGAAGCACCTGCTGTTCGTGCATTGGCGCGTGCCCGTAGCGAGCCTGCGCCCGCTGATTCCTGAGCCGCTGCAGATAGACACCTACGACGGCGCGGCGTGGGTCGGCTTCGTGCCCTTCGTGATGGAGAGCGTGCGCCCCGTGTGGCTACCCCCCATCCCGAAACTGCTCGATTTCCCCGAAGCGAACATCCGTACCTATGTGCGCTATGGCGAGCAGCGCGGGGTCTGGTTTTTCAGCCTTGACGCGGCGCATCGGCTGGGCGTGTGGGTTGCGCGACGCTTCTGGAAGTTGCCGTATTACTATGCCCGTATGTGGTGGGAGATGCTCGCGCCCAACGAGATTGTCTACACCACGACTCGCAAGAAGCGTCCCCGCCCATACGCTCGCGTGCGCTATCGCTTTAGCGGCGAGCCGCGCGAGACGGAGCCGAACACGCTGGAGCATTTTCTGGTGGAGCGGTACGCGCTGTTCACTGCCCATCGCGGCGAACTCTATCGCGCGGAGGTGGCGCACCTGCCCTACGCGATTCAGCCCGCAACGCTGCTGGAGTTGGAGCAGACCCTGACCGACGCGGCGGGCATCTCAGTAGCGGGCGCACCCGACTCGGTGTTCTACGCGCCTGGCTTCGGCGTGCTGGCGTCCGCGCTGCAGCCGCTGCACATCGCCAACGCCACAGGGCGCGCGGGGTAGCCGATGGGGTTTAATTGGGCGATGCGCTCAGGCATAACGCTGACCAACGCGACACGCTTTACAAAAACGCAACGGATTGGCGACCCCCTCCTTCAGGTTCCCCCTGCACGCAGGGGGAACCGAACAGGTGCGCCCCGCTCGGTTCCCCTTGCGAAGCGGGAGAACCTGTGCCCTCGCTCGGTTCCCCTCGCGAAGCGGGGGGAACCTGAAGGAGGGGGGCAATTTGCGAACTTTGCCCGTGCGCTCGGTACAAGCCTGCTGACAATACTGATTCTGGCGTTGGTCGCGTGCAGTGCGCCGCCGAAGCGCACGGCGACCGCGCCCACTGCGCCTGCGTCCCCAACCGCGCTGGAGCCTGCTCCGCAGGGTGTGCTGCAGGTCGCGTTTTTGGATGTCGGGCAGGGCGACAGCGCGCTTATCACCTTCCCCAACGGCAAGACGATGCTCATCGACGGTGGGGAGACCAGCAAAGGCGTCGCGCTGGTGGGCAAACTGCGTCGGCTGGGCGTGCAGCAGATCGACTGGCTCGTGGCGACGCACCCGCACAGCGACCACATCGGCGGGCTGATTCAGGTGCTGAAAGCGTTCCCCGTGGCGGAGGTGTGGGATATCGGTATGCCGTTCGAATCGCCCGTGTACCGCGACTTTCTGCTGGCGGCGCGGGGCGCACGGTCGCCCGACGGCAAGCGCCCCAAGTTTCGCGTCGTGCGGCGCGGGTTGACGCTGGAGCCTGCGCCGAATGTGCGCGTCAGCGTTCTTGCGCCGAGCGAGCCGCTGCTAAAAGGCACGCGCTCCGACCCGAACAACAACAGTATTGTGATGCGCCTCGACGCGCCTGGGGGCAGTTTCCTGTTCACGGGTGATTTGGAGCGCGAGGGGCGTGCGCGACTCTACGCCACGCGCCCGAACCTCCGCGCCGATGTGCTGAAAGTCGCCCACCACGGCGCGGAGAACGGCACCGACCGCGCGTTCCTCAGTCGCGTGAACCCGACCGTCGCGGTGATTTCTGTGGGCGCAGGCAACCGCTACGGGCATCCCCACCGCGAGACGCTCGCCCTGCTGCAGGGCAGACGCGTGTACCGCACCGACCTGCACGGCGACATCGTGATGCGCCTCGGCGCGGACAAGAAACTGCAGATTGCGACCACGCGCGCCGCGCCGACGCAGCCAGCTGCGCAAACGAAGCCCGCGCCCATCGTCGGCACGGTCATCGGCAACCGCAACAGCAAGGTGTATCACCGACCCGATTGCCGCGGGCTGCCCAAACCGCAGAACCAAGTGCGCTTCCGCTCGGCGCAGGAAGCCGAACGGCAGGGCTACCGCCCGCATACTTGCGTGTATGGGGAATAGCCCGCTACTTCACCACCACATACGGGCGCATGTTCTCCAGCCGCTTCGGTCCAATCCCGCGCACCTCCAGCAGTTCGTCGACCGACTGGAACCTGCCGTGCGTTTGGCGGTACTCGATAATCCGCTGCGCCAGCACGGGACCGATGCCTGGGATGGCTTCCAGTTGCTCGGCGGTGGCGGTGTTGAGGTTGATGGGGAACTGCGGCGTGGCGGCGGCAGCGGCTTGTGGCGCGCTTCGTGGTGATCGCGACGGCGCGACGCTCGCCACAGCAGGCGCGCTGACTTCGCCCTTGCGCGGCACATGGATCTTCTGCCCGTCTTGGATGGGTTCGGCGAGGTTGAGCGCGTCGAGGTCGGCGTTTTGGGTTGCGCCGCCTGCCTGCTCGATGGCGTCGGCGACACGGCTGTCAGGCGCAAGGCGATACACCCCCGCTCGCTTCACCGCGCCCGACACATGCACGACCACCTCTGCACTGGGCGTCGGCTCAGTCGGCGCGGTTGGCTCGGTCGGCACGGCTTCGGGCTTGGGCGGTTGGCTGAGGTCAATCACTTCCACGCTGCTTTGTGGGCTGACGCCTGCCACCTGCATCGGGCTACTCGCGCTGCTGCTGCGTCCCCAGCCGTAGCCTAATGTCCACACCAGCGCAAGCGACGCCGCGTAAACACCCACCAGTGACGCCTTCTCCCGTTTCTCCAGTTTCTCCCAGAGGCTATACATAGACGCGCCTCCCGCGCGGGCAATTTCGCCGCATCGGGAGGCGCTCCTGCCAGACGGTCAGGGATGGGATTACAAGTTGGGGTTGTCCGCCGAGGGGTCTTGATTCAAGCGCGTGGTGCGCCCGCCCGCCGCAGGGACAGACGGGTGCTGATCCATGAACACGGTGTGCGGGATGTTCTTCGCGTGCCCATCGACGAACGCCACATTCCAGTTTTCGGGGATGGGTCCGCCGTTGGGTCCCTTGGAGGTTCCGTGCCACATGGCAAACGCGTCGAAGAAGATAATGATGTCCGCAGGGCGCGCCACGGCTGCCAGCGTCTTGGGGTTCAGCGTCCACTGCGACGGGCTGCCGCCGCGCAGCACATCCGAGTAGTTGTAGATAAGCCAAGTGTTGTACATGTAGTCGTGCCCGAAGACCTGTTCGGGGGAATTTTGCCCGAATAGATGCAGGTATAATCTCACCATGTCCAACGAGGCGATTGCCCAGCAGTTTTTGGAACTCGCCGACCTGACCGATTTTGTGGGGGACAGCCCGTTCAAGTCGCGCGCCTATCGGCAGGCGGCGCAGGTGCTGGAATCGCTGCAGACGCCCATCGAGACGCTCGCCGAGAACGGCGTGGACGCGCTCGCTGCGCTGCCAGGCATCGGCGAAGCCATCGCCGAGAAAATCCTCGCTTACCTGCGGACGGGCACAATCCCCAAGCGCGAGGAGTTGCTCCAGAAGGTTCCCGCAGGCGTGCTGGAGGTGATGGAGGTGCCTGGCATCGGCGCGAAGACGGCGCGCCTGCTGCACGAGCAACTCGGCGTGCATGACTTGGCAAGCCTGCGCAACGCGCTCCTCAGCGGCGCAGTAGACCGCCTGCCGCACTTTACCCCACGCAAGCGCGAGCGGCTGCTGCGATTGGTGGAACTCAAGCACAAGTCGCAGCGGCGCACGCCACTGGGGCTTGCCCTCCCGCGCGGGCGCGAGTTGCAGCAGGCGATTGGGGCGCTGGACGGCGTGCAGCAGGCGATGCTGTGCGGCTCTGCGCGGCGCATGCAGGAAGATGTCGGCGACTTGGACTACCTGGTCGCCTCCGACGCGCCCCAAACGGTGGTGGAGGCGTTCGTGCGCCTGCCCGCCGTCGCCGAAGTGTACGCGCAGGGCATCTCGCGGGCGCAAGTGTTCCTGAAAGACGGCATGCAGGTAGATCTGAAGATTGTGCCGCCCGAACGCTGGGGCGCAGGGATGCTGTACCTGACAGGCTCGCGGGCACACTCAATCCGCCTGCGCCAGCGGGCCATCGAGCGCGGGCTGAAACTGAACGAGTACGGCGTGTGGCGCGGCGCGGAGTGCCTTGCCGACGACACCGAAGAAGCCGTCTACGCCGCGCTGGGACTGCCCTACATCCCGCCCCCGCTACGCGAGGACACAGGCGAAATCGAGGCTGCCGAGCAGGGGCGACTGCCGACGCTGGTGGCACTCGGCGACATTCGCGGCGACCTGCAGAGCCATTCGCACTGGTCGGACGGGCTGGACACGCTCGAAACGATGGCGCAGGCGGCAGACGCGCTGGGCTACGAGTACCTCGCGATTACCGACCACGCGCACCAGTTCACCACCCGCGAGGCGTTCGAACAGCGACGGCGCGCAATCGAGCAACTCAATCAGCGCACGGGTGGACGCCCGTACCTTATCAACGCGGTGGAGGTCAACATCCTGCCCGACGGGAGCCTGCACGCGCCTGAGTGGATGCTGCACGCCGCTGAGTTCGTGCTGGCAGGCATTCACGAGGCGCATGGGCAACCGCCCACAGAGATGACCGCGCGCCTGATCCGTGCGCTGGAACACCCCGCCGTCGACGCGCTGGCGCACCCCACAGGCAGGCGCTACGGCAAACGCCCCCCCAACGACGCCGACTGGGAACAGGTGTTCGAGCGCGCCCGCGTGCTGGGCAAGGCGATTGAAATCAATGGCTACCCGACGCGCATGGATCCGCCGACGCCCATCGCCCGACTGCTGCTGCAAAGCGGCGCGTGGGTCTGTCTGGGCACGGACGCGCACGCCGCGCGCGACCTGCAGGCGATGGAACTGGCGGTCGGGCTGGCGCAACGCGCATGGGCGACCCCAGAGCGCATCCTGAACACACGCCCGCTGAAAGCGCTGCTGCAGTGGCTGAACGACAGGAGGCAAAGCGTATGATACGCGCCTTCGTAGACCGCATCGAGACCGACGAACGCGGCGAGCCGATAGCCGTGCTGCTTGTCGCACTCGGCGAGGGCGACTACCTGCACTGGCTCTGCCCGCTGGCATGGCTCCCGCCCGACACGCGCGAGGGGACTTGGCTGCAGGTCGCGTTCATCCCTGACCCAGAGACCCAAGCCGAGATGCGCCACGAGATCGAAAGCCTCCTGCAGGAATTGCAGGGGGAGTGAATTGGGTATACTCCATTACGGGAGATGTAATAAATCCCTTTGCGTTAGTTTTTGGAAATGCCCCCCTCCTAACCTCCCCCGTACACGGGGGAGGAATTGCGGCTCCCTCCCCGCGTGCGGGGAGGGTTGGGGTGGGGCGCGACATTTACATGATTAGAATCCAACGAATTCTTTGCGAAGGAGCAAACCTGTATGGCAACTGTAAGGGCGTTTCGAGCGACCCGTTTCGCGCGGCTTATCCCCGATGTGGTTGCGCCGCCGTATGATGTCATCGACGACACCCTGCGTCAGGAGTTGGCGGCGCGCAACCCGTACAATATCGTGCATCTGACCCTGCCAGAGGGGGGCGACGACCGCTACGCCCGTGCCGCACGCCTGCTCCAGCATTGGCTTGCCGAAGGTGTGCTGCGCCAAGACCCCGACCCCGCGATTTACCGCTATGTGCAGCGATTCCACGACCCGCTGTCGGGTGGCACGCGCACGCGCACGGGCTACTTCGTGCTGCTGCACACCGAGCCTTACGAGAACGGCGTCGTGCTGCCCCACGAGCAGACCTTCCCTGGCGTCAAGGAAGACCGCTACCGCTTGCTGCAGGCGACCCGCACACACTTGGAGACCATCTTCGGGCTGTTCGAGGACACCCCCGCGTTCCAAGAGGCGATTGCCGACGCGATGTGGGAGCCACTGGCGCAAGTAGAGGGCGACGACCTGCCCGAAGGGAGTTTCCACAAACTGGAGCGCCTCGTGAACCCTGTGGAGGTCTCGCGGTTTGAGCGCGCCTTCGCGAACGCTCGCGTATGGATCGCCGACGGGCACCACCGCTACGAGACTGCACTGCGCTACGGTCAGACCTACGGCGCCGACGACTCGCCCGAACGGTTCGTGCCCATTTTGCTCGTGCCGCTGGACGATCCGGGCTTGGTGATTCTGCCGACGCATCGCGTGCTTGCCGAGTCGCCGCCTGGCACGCCCGCCGAGTGGCAAGCGCGCCTGCAAAGCGAGTTCGAATGCGTCCCCGTCGCGCACGAGGCGGTGCTGGAACAGATGGCGCAGCACGGCGGCGAGGCGATTGGCTTCGTGTGGCGCGAGGGCGCGTGGCTCATCCGCCCGAAGATGTACCCGCCCGTGCAAGGCTTGCCCGACGCGCTGATACGGCTCGACTCGTGGGTGCTGCACGAGCGCATCATGCCCGCGCTGGGCTATACTGAGCCGCAGAAGCGCTACACCCGCTCGGCGCAGGACGCGCTGGAGTCAGTGCGCACGGGTGCGGCGCAGGCGGCGTTCTTGCTCAACCCGCCCCCGCTGCGTGCCCTGCAGCAAATCGCCAGCGCAGGCGGCAAAATGCCCCACAAGTCCACCTACTTCCACCCGAAGGTGCTGTCGGGGCTAATCCTATGGCAGGTGGGCGCATGAAGGTCATCGGTGTGATTCCCGCGCGGTTGGCGGCGACGCGGCTGCCCAACAAGCCCCTACTGGACATCGCGGGCAAGCCGATGATTCAGTGGGTGTGGGAGCGGGCGTCGCAGGCGCGCACACTGGATGAACTCTATATCGCTACGCCCGACCCCGAAATCGTCGAGGCAGCGCACGCCTTCGGCGCACAGGCGATGCTCACCAGCCACGCGCACCGCTCAGGCACCGACCGCATGGCGGAAGTCGCCCGCAACACCGACGGCGAGATTTATGTCAACATTCAGGGCGACGAACCGCTGCTGAACCCCGAAGCGATTGACCGCGCCGTGCAGCCCCTGCTGGACGACCCCAGCGTGATGATGAGCAGCCTTTATTGCCACGCGCAGCCCGAAGATTACGAGGCGCCCAGCGTGGTGAAGGTGGTCGTCGACCAGAACAGCGACGCGCTCTACTTCTCCCGCTCGCGAATTCCCTATCCGCGCGAGGCGAGCGATGTGCCCGTGCTGCGCCACATTGGGCTGTATGTGTTCCGCAAGTCGCTGCTGCTGCAATACGCCCAGTGGGAACCGACGCCGCTGGAACGCACTGAGTCGCTGGAGCAGTTGCGCGTGCTGGAACACGGCTACAAGATTCGGATGGTCTACTTCCCGCAGCCGTCGATTGCGGTGGATACGGAGACCGACCTGCAGCGCGTGCGGACGATACTCTCCAGCGCGGGTTCGATGTAGAGCGCGGTGCTGAGCGCGTCGCACAGCGTCGGATCGTCGCCAATCACGGCTACGGGCGGGCGCGACGGGGCAGGGTAGCCTGTGCGTGGGTCTATAATGTGCCCGTAGCGTATGCCATTCACCTCGAAATACTGCTCGGTGTCGCCTGCGACGGCGAGCGCGGCGTCCCGAAGTAGCCTCTCGCTTCCATTGGGGAGGCGAATGAGCCAGCCTGATTGCGCTTCGCTGGGCAGGGGTGCCTTGTCGCCCTCACCCCCTTTGTCCCCCTCTCCCGCAAGGCGGGAGAGGGGGAATGCACCGCAGGGCGCATCGCCGTCCGCCCCTACACCCCTCTCCCACCCTGTGGGAGAGGGGCTGGGGGCGAGGGCAGCCTCTGCTCCCCTCGCCCACCCTGTGGGAGAGGGACTGGGGGTGAGGGCAACACCCCCCGCAGGCGTTCCCAGCGCGTACAGCGTGCTGCCGCCTGCGTCCACAAGGGCGTTGCCCACCCCCAGTTCGCGCAGAATCCGCACGCACTGCGCGATTGCCCAACCCTTGCCGATTGCGCCGAAACTGAGTTCCACGCCAGGCAGTGCGTAGTAGACCCAGCAGCCGCTTGGCTCCAGCAGCACCAACTCCATCCCGACGCGCTCCAACGCCTGCTCAATCGCGTCGGGGTCGGGCACGCGATACTGCTTGTCCACGAAGCCCCACAGGCGCAGCAGGGGCGTCACGGTCGGGTCGAACACGCCCTGCGTCAGCGCATACAGCGACTGGCAGATCTGCAGCAGGCGGAACAGTTCAGGCTCCACGCGGACGGGCTGCTCGTGCGCGTGCGCATTCAGGTAGCACAGGTCGCTGTCGGGCAGGTAGAGGCTGAGTTGGCGTTCGAGTCGGCGCGTCTCTTCCTGCAGTTCGCCTGCGACGCCCGCTGCCCACTCGCGCTCGCCGTCGGGCAGATACAGCGTAAACTCCGTGCCCATCGCCCGCCAAGTGAACTGGTGCATCGGGTGGGAGTGTACCCAGTCGTGGCAGTTATGGGGTATCCTGTCGGCGGAGGCGACGATGCGACGCTGGGTGCTGTTGGGGGCGTGCTGGCTGCTCATCGCGTGCCAGCCGAGACAGACGGGTTCCGAGAACGGCGTGTGGGTTCCCAACTTGCGGGTGGTGGGCAGGACTCAAGACTACGAGACCGTGCGCTACGAACGGGACGGCGTGCCGCTGTACGCCGAGATTTACCGTCCGAAGGGCAAGTCGCGTGCGCCTGCGGTGGTGCTGCTGCCTGGCGGGTTCGTGGGCGTGAACGCGAACCATCGGGCGGCGGCGCGACGGTTGGCGCAGGCGGGCTATCTGGTTGCGCTGCCCCACATGCGCGGGCAGGGCAAAAGCGGCGGCTTCATCGACTTCGGGCTGGAAGACGCGGTGGATGTGCGCGGGCTGGCGAAGTCGCTCCCGCAGGTCGGCGGCGACGGCAGGTACGCCTACATCGGCGTCTCGCTGGGCGGGGCAATCGCCATCAACGCCGCCCGCAATGACCCGCATGTGCGCGGCATCGTATGCGTGATGACGCCGATGGACTTCCGCGAACAACGCCAGATGCTGGTCAACTACGGGCGCACAGAGCGCGCCAAGCGCTGGGACGCTTGGGTGGGCGGCTCGCCCGACGAGTGCCCCGAATGCTGGGACGCACGCGACCCGCTCAAGCATGTGCTGGAGGTGCGCGCGCCGATTATGTTCATTCAGGCGGGCGAGGATGTGCTAATCCCCGTCTCGCAGGCGTGTCGCTGGCGCGAGACGCGGCGGGCGATGGGGCGCACGGTATATACCGTCGCGCTCACAAACGACGGCAAGCCGTGGCGCGGCAGGCTCAAGGAACGCCAACGGTGCGCCCTGCCGTTCACAGGCTGGGGCGACCTGCGTGAGGATCATCTGGTCTTCTTCCCCAGCTTGCCGCACCGCACGAACGACGCCGTATGGGATGTCGCGCTGAAGGCGTTGGCGCGCTGGTTCGAGGAGGGCGCGCATGGTTAGCCCAACGCACGACAACGCGGCGGTCGCCGCGCCGCCTGCCCAAGACGCTAACGAACGCTTCCGCTGGGTGGAGGTGTTTCGCGGGCTGGCGATTCTGGAGGTGGTGTTCCACCATGCGTCGGGGCGGTTTCTGGGGATGCTCGATCGCGACGGATTGGCGTGGCTGACGCTGGCGGTGCTGAACCGCACGCTGCACTACGCCGTGCCCGCGTTTTTGATGATGACCGCGCTGGTGCTGACGACCGCGCTGCTGCGCCAGTTCCGCCTACGGCGCTACACGACCAATCGCGCGTTGCGAGCGCTGCTGCCCTACCTGCTCTGGAGTGGGGTCTACTTGGCGTATCGGTACTTTGCGTTTGGCGCGTCGCCTGATTGGTCGCGCTGGGCGGACTACCTGTTCTGGGGCAAGGCGTACTTCCATCTCTACTTTCTGGCGGTGGCGATGCAACTCTATGTGCTGTTGCCGTTGCTGTTGCCTGTGGCGCGCTTGCGCCCGCCGTTCTGGGCGGTGCTGCTTGCCATCGTCGCGCTCACGATGGCGGTCTACTGGTTTAACCGACTGGTGTACCGTGTGCCCTACACGGGCAGTTATGTGCTGTGGTATACGCCTGTGGTGCTGCTTGGGGTGTGGCTGGCGACGCAGACGGCGCGTTTGGATGTGGTGCTGCGTCGGGGGTGGCTGCTTGCGCTGGGGTGCGCGTGCGTGGGGCTGTGGCTCTATTTGCCGCTCGCGCTGGATGCCCTGCGCGGGCAGGCGGTCAACACCTTCCAGTATCAGGTGGGCAACTGGCTGTTCACGACGGGGGTCAGTTTCCTGCTGCTGGCAGTGGCGTATTGGCTCAGCACGCGCGAGTGGCGGGTGGTTTCGGGCGTCGGCGTGCTGGGGCGCTACTCGCTGCAGATTTACCTGCTGCACCCGCTGATCCTGGCGGAGTTGGCGCGTTGGGGTCTGGCGGGCGCGTTGCAGGCGCGTTTCGGGCTGCCACTGTTTTACCTAACGGGGCTGCTGATTCCGTTCGGGCTGGCGTGGCTGGTGGCGCGTGCGCCGCGCGTGTCGCTGGCGATTTTCGGGCGCGCTTAGCCCAGCATCAGCGCCAGCAAGGCTTTCTGGGTGTGCAGGCGGTTCTCGGCTTGATCCCAGACCGCCGACTGCGCGCCGTCCAGCACGGCGTCGGTAATCTCCTCGCCGCGTCGGGCGGGCAAGCAGTGCAGCACAATCGCGTCGGGCTTGGCAAGCGACAGCAGCGACTCGTTGACCTGATAGGGCAGGAACTTGCGCATGCGCGCCTCGCGCTCGGTCTCGAAGCCCATCGAGACCCACACATCGGTGTAGACCCCATCGGCGTCGGCGATCGCCTCGCGCGGGTCATCGATTACGACAACCGCGCCGCCCGACTCGGCAGCGAAGGCTTGCGCCTGCTGCAGAATCTCTGGGCGCGGCGCGTAGCCTTCAGGCGTCGCAATGCGCACGGTGTGCCCCAGCATCGCCGCCAGCAGGGTGAAACTGTGGCACACATTGTTGCCGTCGCCGACCCACGCCAGCGTGCGGGGCGCGGTTCCGAAACGCTCCTGAATGGTCATCAGATCCGCCAGCGCTTGGCACGGGTGTTCGCGGTCGCTCAGCGCGTTAATCACGGGCACATCCGAGAAGCGCGCGAGTTCCTCCAGCGCGGTGTGCAGGAACACCCGCGCGATAATGCCCTGCACCCAACGCCCCAAGTTGCGGGCGATGTCCATCACCGCCTCGCGTGCGCCCATCTGGATGTCGCTCTGCGTTAGGTACACCCCATACGCGCCCATCTGGTACAACCCGACCTCTAAGGTCACGCGCGTGCGCAGCGACGGCTTCTCGAAAATCAGCGCGACGGCGGTCGGACGCGCGAAGCGGAACAACTCGTGCCCCCCCTGCGTGGCGCGTTTCATCGCGTGCGCCAGCGCAAGGACGGTCTCCGCCGATTCACGGGTCAGGTCGGTTATCGACAGGTAATGGCGCGGCGGGTTCGACGCTTGCCAGCGCGCCCGTGCCTGCTCATAACTCATCGGCTCGCCTTTTTTCACCCGATTAGTTTACCCCGACGCGCCATCAGGTACACTACTCTCACGCATGAAGCGCTACTACATCACGACGCCGATTTACTATGTCAACAGCGTGCCGCACATCGGCACCGCGCTGACGACGATTGTTGCCGACGCCTGCGCACGGTTCCAGAAACGGCGCGGGCGTAGGGTCTACTTCCTCACAGGCACGGACGAGAACGCGCCCAAAGTGCATCGCGTCGCTGGGGAACGCGGCATCCCCACCCAGCAGTTCGTCGACGAGATGGCTGCCGAGTTCGAGCGCACCTGGCAAGCCCTGCACATCGAGTACGATGTGTTCATCCGCACGACCGAAGACCGCCACAAGCGCGTGGTGACGGAGGTCTTTCGTCGGCTGGTGCGGCAGGGCGACATCTACAAGGGCAGTTATCAGGGCTGGTACTGCGTCTCGTGCGAGACCTTTTTCGCCAGCAGCAAGGTAGGTGAGTCGCGCACTTGCCCCGACTGCGGCAAGCCGCTGGAGTGGCGCGACGAGCCGTGCTACTACTTCCGCCTCTCCGCCTACGAATTGCGCCTGAAGGCGCATCTCGCGGCGAATCCGCGCTTTATCGAACCCGAAGTGCGGCGCAACGAGACGCTGGGCTTTATCGCCGAAGGGCTGCAGGACATCGCCGTCACGCGCACAGGTACGGATTGGGGCGTGCCCGTGCCCGACGACCCCGCCAGCGGGGTGGTCTATGTGTGGTTCGACGCGCTGCTGAACTATCTCACGGCGACGGGCTGGCTGGAGCGCGACGACTACACCGACACATGGCCGCCCGATTTGCAACTGATGGGCAAGGACATCCTGCCGCGCTTCCACGCCACCATCTGGCCCGCGATGCTGATGGCATTAGATTTGCCCCTGCCCGAACGCCTGTACGGGCACGGCTGGTGGATTGTGAACAAGCAGAAGATGTCCAAGTCGCTGGGCAATGTGTACGCGCCGCTGGAGGTGGTGCAGTCGTTGGCGGCGGCGTCAGGCTGCGAGACGCCCTACGCAGTGGACGCCTTCCGCTACTATATGCTGCGCGAGATGCCCACCGACTCCGACGCCGAGTTCAGTCTGGAGGGGTTGGAGACGCGCTACAACGGCGACCTGGCGAACGACTTGGGCAACATGCTGCACCGCACGCTGTCGATGATGCACCGCTACTTCGGCGGGCGCGTCCCCGACGGTGCGCGGGTAGACGCAGGGCTGGCAGACCTGTTCGCGCAGCAAGCCGCCCGCGTCACGGAGGCTTACGAGGCAGTGGACTTCCCCCGCGGGCTGCGCGAGGCGTGGCAAATCATCAGTGCGGTGAACCGCTACTACGACGAGCAAGCGCCGTGGACGCTGATGAAGCAGGGCGACACGGCGCGCGCGGGGCAGGTGCTGTACGCGGGGCTTATCGCGGCGCGGCTGCTGTGCGCGCTGGTGGAGCCAGCGATGCCGCAAGTCGCCCGCGAAATCGCGCGGCAACTCGGCATCGGCGAACCGCCCGCTTGGAGCGACGCCACCGCGATGGACGCCCTGCCCGCAGGACACACGCTGCAGGAGCCGACGCCCATCTTCCCGCGCCTGCAAGCGAAAGCGGAACCCAAGCAGCCGCCCACGCCTACGCCCCAGCCCGAACCACCCCAGCAAGGAGCGACGACCATGCAAGACGCCATCACCATCGACGACTTCAAGCGACTGCAGATACGGATAGCGACCGTCACTGCCGCCGAACCCGTGCCCAAGTCCACCAAGTTGCTGAAACTGACGCTCGATGTCGGCGGCGAGACGCGCACCATCGTCGCAGGCATCGCCGAAGACTACACGCCCGACCAACTGGTGGGCAAGCAGATTCCCGTGCTGGTGAACCTGCAGCCCGCGCTGATTCGGGGCATCGTCTCGGAGGGCATGATGTTGGCGGCGGATGTGGACGGCAGGGCAGTGCTGCTGCATCCCGACCGCGAAGTGCCCAGCGGCAGCACCGTGCGCTGAGTCGGCAGGAACCCACCGCGCGCCGTCGAACCCTTCCGTCGGAGGTAGACGACGATGGGGTTCCCGTATCGTGATGCCGAGCAAGCGAAGGCGTTTGTGCTGGAGTTCATCGAGCGGCTGCGCGGCGTGGATGTTATCCGCGAAGGCTGGCAGAAACTGGACATGCTGATTGCCATCCACATCAAGCAGCCCGACATCGATTTCTGGATCGACACGCGCGGCGGCAAGTTGGAAGTGGTGACCGAAAAGCCCGACGGCGAGGAGGAAGCCGCGCTGACCCTAACCGCCGACCTGTTCCACAAACTCTACACGGGTCAAGAGAACGCGATGATGGCGTTCACCCAGCGCAAGATTCAGCCCAAAGGGCGCGTCAGCGGCATTATGCAACTCACCAGCACCATGCCGCAGGCGGTGGCGGTCTATCGCGAGTACCTCAAGGAAAAAGGGCTTGGGAGATAGGGGCACACCGCGACGAGAGAGACAAATTATGGAGTGCTGAAGCGTAGCTTCAGCATGAGGCGGGAGCTTCGCTTCTGCACTCCGAAGCGCAGAAACACCGTATTCACGGCTCTTTAGGAACGCCGCCTGGGCAAGTAGGTTCGCGCCAGTGGATACAGCCCGTGAAACGCTACCTGAAACCCTATCGCCGCAAGCGCGACTGCCAACTCCCGCGTGAACACGAACGGCTCGCCGCGCCGATTGCCCAAAAGCGCGCCGTACAACCCAAACAACACGAAAATCCCGAACGCCACACCCCACGCGCCGCTGGTCTTCCCTCTGCCCGTCATCACGCGCCAGTCCAAATAGACCGACACGAGTTCGATGACCACGCCCACCGAGAAGAGCGCGTACAGTACCCAATGCGCCATAGAAGCCCTCCACACGAGGTTGAACAACCTACTTCGCGCCTCGCCCAGAAACGCCGACCGCTAAGCACCGTTGCAGCGACGCTCAGCGCAGAAACTCACGAATCGCGATGAACGCTATGAAGTAAAAAATCATCGAAAACGCTAAAACAAACACGACGAAATAATACAAAAAAATACGCTCCCAAAACTGGACGAATCGTGGCACAAGCGATTGATACCATAAGCATTCGAGAATGAAGCGGTCTATACGCGTGAGGCGATTGTGGATGTACCGCTCGCGCAGCCCGACGAGAAACGGCTCTGCGTAGCGCATCTCTATTTGAAGCAGCAACCAAACAGGGAACGCAGGTAGGGTCAAAAGGCGTAGCCAGCGCGTGCACTGCCAGAATCGCTCCAAGCCTGCGCGCTGCTCCTGCTTCTGCTGAATAAGTTGATCCAGTAAAGGAACCGCCCAACTCTCAGCATGCATGCGCAATCACCCCTGCTTTAGTTTACCCCAACCCCTCCAGCACCTTGAGGGCGATTTGTGCGCTGCCTGCAGGGGGCATCAGGTACAGCCCCTGCGCATACGGATCTGCCTGACGCACGAACTCCTGCGCAATCTCCAGCCCCACTTGTAGTGCGGCGTCTTCGGGCGCGTCCTGAATCCGCTGCAGGATGGGTTCGGGAATCTCAATGCCTGGCACCTCGTTGTGCATAAACTCGGCGTGGCGTGCGCTGCGCAGCGGCAGCACGCCCACGAACCACGGCGTGCGCAGGCGCTGCAACAGTTCCGCCGTGCGCTCCACGACGGGCATCTCAAAAAGCGGCTGTGTGTAGATGAGATGTGCGCCCTCGTCGATTTTGCGGCGCAGGCGGTCGTTTTCGGCGTCCAAGTCGGGCGCGAGGGGGTTGTAGGCGGCGGCAATCGTGAAGTTGGCGTAGACGCCGATGCTATTGCCCGCGAGGTCGCGCCCTTCGTTGAAGCGGCGCAGGATGCGCACCAGCCCAATCGCGTCCACATCGAACACGCTGGTTGCGGTGGGGTAGTCGCCAATCTGCGCGGGGTCGCCCGTAATCGCCAGCACATTCCGAATGCCCAGCGCGTGCGCCCCCAGCAGGTCGGACTGAATCGCCAGCAGGTTGCGGTCGCGGCAGGCGAAGTGCATCATGACCTCAATCCCCGCGTCGCGCTGAATGATGTGCGAGGTGGCGATCACATTCATCCGCAGGCGCGCCCGCGCCCCGTCGGAGATGTCGATCATATGCACGCCGTTCTCTTTCAGCAGGCGCGCGCTCTCGATGACCTTCTGGATTTTCAGCCCGCGCGGCAGGTCGAGTTCGACGGTAATCACGCGCTCCTTGCCCAGCAGGTGCGATAGGCGCGACGGCTTGGCGGTGGGCAGTTCCTCTTTGGGGGCGCGTTCGCGCGTGCGCACGGCGACGACTGTGCGCGGCTTGGTCTTCGCGGCGCGGGCATGCTGGGCAATAGCGCGGGTGTGGTCGGGCGTCGTGCCGCAGCACCCGCCGACAATCGTCGCGCCCGCCTCCACCAAGCGCGCGGCGTACTTGCCGAAGTAGTCGGGGTGGATGTCGTACACCACCTGCCCGCGCACCAGTTGCGGCAAGCCTGGCGTCGGCATCGCGCTAATCGGCAGTTCGGTCGCCTGCGCCATCATCCGCACGATGTCCAGCATCCGCTGGGGTCCCACGATGCAGTTGCCCCCGACGGCGTCCACATCGAGCGGCTGAATCTGTTCGGCGAAGCGTTCGGGCAGCCCGTCCATCAGCGTCTCGCCGTCCTCCACGAAGCCTTTGGAGGCGATAATCGGCACATCGGGCGCGAGGCGACGCGCGACGCGAATCGCCAGCGCGAGTTCCTGCGGGTCAATAAAAGTCTCCAGTATCAGCCCGTCCACGCCGCCTTCCAGCAGGGCGCGGATTTGCTCTTCGAACGCCTGCTCCGCTTCGGCGCGGCGCACCTCGCCCATCGGCTCCAGCGGCTTGCCCACCGGACCGACCGCGCCGAACACCAGCGCGTCGTCGCCGACCGCCTCGCGCGCCAGTTGCGCCGCCGCGCGGTTGATGCGCCGCACCAACTCGTCGGGCGACCCGAACTGCTCCAGCAGGCTGAAGGCGGGGGGCAATTCGCTGCCGCGCTCAGGCAGGTTCAGCAACCGCACGCGATTCGCGAAGTAGGTGTTGGTCTCAATCAGCCGTGCGCCCGCTTCGTAGTATTCGCGATGCAGCGCGCGCACCACTTCGGCGTGCGTCAAGTTCGCCAACTCATACGGCTGCGGCACGCCGCGCAGGGCAAGCATCGTGCCCAGCGCGCCGTCGGCGACCAGTGCGCCCTGCGCCAGCCGCTCCCGAAACGCTTCGCGGGTCATAGCAGGAGAATTGTACCAGTTTGCGCCCCGAATCTTCCGAGTTTTTCGCCCCCGCACGCTGCGCCCGCGCCCGATTGGGTGTATACTGCGTATGGCGACCCTTCGCGGGCAGACATGTCCGCTTTTGGGCAGCGTCGGAGTCAATTAAGGTGCAGTGTCCCGAATGGAGGTCTAACGATGCGACAACTGATTGCGTGTTTCGGTTTGAGCGCGCTGTTGCTCGCGAATGTTTACGCCGACGGCTACCTATGGCTGTCGGGCGCGGGCGAGTTGCCTGCGCGTGTGTTCCGCTACAACCTGCGCACGGGGCAGGTAGACCGCGTGGTAGAGCCAGGCAGGTGGGGCTTCGTGCAGTCACGCGACTACAACCTGCTGGCGTATGACGGCAACGATTTGTATGTCGGGCTGGAGAACGACCGCACGCTGCTGAAACTGAACCCCTACACGGGCGCGTTCCGCTCGGCGTTCGCTTACCAGATGTGCAACTGCTTCTACGGGCACCACTGGATGAAGGACGGCACAATCCACAACGGCGAGATTTGGCGCGCCGCACCCGCACATAGCAACTCCAGCCCTGGAATCGTGCATGTGAGCAATATGGCAGGCTTGCCCACCAACGGGTTTTACGGCATGGATCGCCCCGACCTGCAGCCGATTGGCTTGGAGTGGGTCGGCGACGCGCTGCTGATTACGACGGCGAACGGGCTACATCGCGTGAACTTCCCTGACGAGCCGCTGGTGTTCGGCGCGGTGCAGTACGCGCTGAGCGGCGTCCCCAGCGGGCATGTGCTGGGCGGGCTGGCGTATGACCCTGCGGGCGACGCGCTGTATCTGGCGTCCGCCGACAGCAACGGCGCGACGCTGTGGCGCGTGCAACTGAACCACGACGCGCAGACGGCGACCGCGACGCCTGTGGAGAGTCTGACGCTGAAGGGCTACCCAGCAGGGCTGCAGCCGACCGCGCTGGGCTGGGTTCCTGCGCGCGCGGGCGACGCTAACGACGACGGCTGCGTCGACGACGCCGACCTGCTGACCGTGCTGTTCGCCTTCGGCGCAAGCAACGCGCAAGCCGACCTGAACCGCGACGGGGTCGTCGACGACGCCGACCTGCTGGAGGTGTTGTTCAACTTCGGCAGCGGGTGCTAATCGCCCTCACCCCCAGCCCCTCTCCCGCGTGGCGGGGGAGGGGTGTCGTGCGCTTTT
>NZ_JANSHO010000080.1:0-49027 GCF_047502635.1 Synechococcus sp. RC10B2 | reverse complement strand
CATCTCCATCTAGGAAGCTTGCCTGCGAGCTGTACGCCTCCTCTACCTCAATAAACTCCATGCCATAATGCCGACATAATTGCGCAATACGCTCCTTGAACCGACCTGTTGGAATGAAAACAAAGTTTTGGTTACAGCCTTTTAATTTAAAATAGGGTACAGGTATTCAAGAGGAAGGAGAGAAAGGAATGCCGACTCATTCTTTGGATTTGCGGCAAAGAGTTGTAGCAGCCTATCAGGCAGGTAACACCTCCATCCGCCAGGTAGCTAAACGCTTCATGGTGACCAAAAGAACAGTACACCGCTGGGTGCGTCAGTACCAACAAACTCAAGATTTAGCCCCTAAGAAAGCAGGCACCAAGCGAGTGGGCATTTTGGAACAACATCGGCAGGAAGTGATGGCAATTATTACAGAACACCCAGACTTCTACCTGTGGCAGTATCAAGAACTGTTGCGCGAGCGCTTAGGAATCAATGTAAGCATCGTCACGATACATAATTTCTTGAAAAAGCAAGGAATGACTCTAAAAAAAAGACCTACCGCAGTGCAAAAGTCAAAGAAGAGGAGGTGCAAAGGGAACGACTAGCTTATAGTCAAGAAGTCAGGAATATTCCAGCGGAGGATTTGATTGCCATCGACCAGACGGGAGTCTGGGAGGGAATGGAGCGGAGAGTATCTCGGAGTTTACGTGGTCAAAGGGCTTATCATTATCGTCAGAGATACAAGGGTGAAAAGTATACGGTTATTGGAGCTATTTCCTTGAGAGGTGTAGTTGGCTGTCGTGTCATCAAGGGTGGGATGAAGAAAGGAGATTTTTTGGAGTTTTTGAGAAGCGAGCTATGTCCGAAGCTAGATGCGAGGAAGGTTGTGATTATGGACAATTTAAATATCCACAAGAGTCGGGAAGTTGAGGAATTGATTAGGGGGACAGGAGCACGAATCCTATACCTGCCTGTGTATGCGCCGGAGTTGAATCCCATTGAGATGATGTGGTCGGTGTTGAAGCATTTTATTCGGCAGCTTTGCAGAATTGGGAAATATAGCATGGAGCAGATAGTGAAGACTTCTTTACTACTGATCAATCCATCCTCCTTCCAAAGTTGGTTTGCTAAGTGCTGCTATTGTACCCCTTGAGTCCTTAACAGGCTGTAAGCTCAACCACTTTACGGTCATTTCGGCTGATGGAGTTTCTCTTTCCTGACAGAAGCCAAAACCAGTGGTACACTACCGCTACGGTGAGTTGGTCAGATTGATGGCAGGGATCCCTCATTTCTATTGGTGTTGGGCTAGGTGGGCTACACCGGCTCTGTGGGCGTTGCTGCTGTCGCCTGCTCCTATGGCTTGGGCTTCTGCTCTGGAGGTGCCTCAATTTGATCTGAGTGTTGTCCGCTCTCGTTCTTTGCCGTGGCGGCACCCGCTCCCTTGGCCAGAGATAGGGGATCCCAACCCATCTGAAGCTGAGGTCGAGGCGGCGGAGCATCTTTTCTTGGAGTTCACCCTCGAAGAGAGCAACGCCGCCATTGCCCTGTTCGGGTGTGATTGCCCAGCCCATATCAACCAACTGCGACGACTGCGCGGCCTGCCCTTGCTGTGAACGGGGGAGAGCTGACGGCCCCTCTGAACAGCACAGTTTGTATATTGCTAAGGCTGAGGTTCTCCCCCTGCTCAGTAGCCTGCTTCCGCGCTTCAGTTCGCGGATGGTCTACATAGCCCTGAGCCGGTGGAGTTTTGTCAGGCAGGGAGGCAAGCTGTCCCTGGGCATAAATCCAGTCAGGGCGTTGTGGGGATTGGCACAAGACAAGGGCTAAGCGGAGGGATCCGGTAGGGGCCTACGGTCTACCGGTTGCGGCTCCTCTTGAGGGGTGAGGGTTTTCAGTTCTGGCAGCGCCGTTCCTGCCGGCGCGTCAGCAGCAGGGCTCTCGGCAAAGTTGCCCGGCAACGGTGTCGGCGAGCTGGAGCCGGCGCGGTTCAGCTCCTGCAGAGCAGCTTGGGCCGGCTGAAACTGGGGATCCAGTTCCAGGCAGCGCTGCAAACTGGCCTGGGCCGCCTCCCGCTGGCCGGCCTGTAGTTGGATTAGCGCCAAGGTATGCCAGAAGGCGGGCCGCTGCGGCTCCAGTTCTGTGGCCCGTTGGGCGTCGGCTAGAGCCAGCTCCAATTTCCCCAGCTTCAGGGCCTCCCAGGCGCGGTTGTTGAGGGCCACCGCGTCTTCTGGGGTGAGCTGCAAAACCCGCGAGTAGGCCTCCACCGCTTTTTCTGCCTCTTTCAGGTCGCCATACACTAGCCCTAAGGCAAACCAGCCCCAGGGATCCCGTTCGTTGAGGCGGGTCATCTGTTGGGCGGCAGCAAGGGCTTCTTCCAACCGGCCCAAGCGCCGCAGGCTGGTGATCTGGCCAAACCAGCAGGCAAAGCTGCCGGGACGCTGTTGCACCAGGCGCCGGAACTGCTCCAGGCTGGCTTCGTATTGCCCCAGCTCCTGCTGGGCCACCGCCAGGGCGTAGCGAGCCGGGAAGTCCTCTGGCCGGATTTTCAGGGCTTCCTCGAAGTGAATGCAAGCCTCCCTCAGGTAGCCCAATTTCTGGAAGGCCACGCCGCGGGCATACCAGCTTTTGGGGTTGTCGGCGTCGTAGCGCAGAGCACGTTCCAGGGCCTTGCTGGCCAGCCGATACTGCCCCAGGCGCAGCAGAGCCACCCCTAGGTTGTGGAGCGTAATGGGATCCCGGCGGCGCAGCCGCAGCGAGCGCTTGTAACACTCGATGGCCGAGCGCAGCCGCTGGCAGTGGAACAGGGCATTGCCTTGGTAGCGCCAGACCCGGCCACTTCTGGGGTTGAGCTTCAGGACGCGGGCAAAGCTGGCCGCCGCCGAGCTGGGCCGCCGCAGCCGCCGCAGCACGATCCCACGCGCCAGCCAGGTGCGGGGCTGTTGGGGGTTGTAGCGCAGCGCCTTGTTCAGGCTGTTGAGGGCCAGCTTGGGCCGCTTCAGTTGCATGAGGCGAATGCCGCGATTGTGCCAGGCCAAGGCATCTTCGGGGTTGCTCTCCAGCACCTTGTCGTAGTTGACCACCGCCGCTTTGTACTGGCCCAGGCGCCCCAAAATCAGGGCCAGGCGCAGCCGCGTCTCCTCGTCGTAGGGGTTGATGCTCAGGGATCCGTTGTAGCTGTCCACCGCCTCGCGGTAGCGGGCCAACTGCACCAGCACATCGCCGCGCCGGCTCCAGGCCAGGGCAAAGTTGGGATCCATGTTCAAGGCACGGTCGTAGGCGGCCAGCGCCTCGCTCAGGTTGCCCCGCTTGCGCCACTCCTCGGCCCGCTCAAATTGAATGTCGGCGCTGTTCCACTGAAACAGCCGCTGAATAAATTGCAAAATGGCAATCTTGCGTGCTCCTTCCTCCGGCGTGGCAGAGGGCATTTCGCCGGTGGCAATGCGCAGGATGGCCATTTGAATGGCCCGCAAAAAGGCCTGGAACCCCCGCACCTCCTCATCTTCAGGGAGTTCCTCGCGGCGACGGTATTGCAGCCGAAATCGCTGCAGATCCCCGGGGGCGGGAAAGCTGGGATCCAAAAAGTGCATCAGCTCCCGGGCCCGGTACTCGAACAGCACCGGATCCTCATCGGAGCCGCTAAAGTCCAGCAGCGGCGCTTCTGCCAGGGGGCGGGGCAGCTCGGCGGGCGTGTGCAGCAGCGTCAGCAGGCGCTGGTTCTGCCGGGGCGGGGCGTGGGAGAAGCCGCTGTAGAGCTCATCTCTGGGCCAGGGATTGGCGACAAACTCCGGCGAGGCCACCACCCCGACCCAGCGGCACTGTTCGATGGCCAGTTGCAGCTCCAGCCGGCGGTCGTCTCCTGGCTGTAGCATCCAGCGGTCAAACCAGACCTTGAAGCCCTCCCGATCCAGCCGCTCCGCCAACTGCCGCGCCCAACGGGCCTGGGCCCGGTGGTAACGCAAGAAGAGGTCGAACTTGTAATGCTCGGAAGACATGAACGCCCGCTCGCTGCTCTTTTCCAGCTTATCTTTGCCACCGCCTCGGCGGCTTGGGGCATTGCCCTTCCCCGGCTGGGGGATAAGGCACCAAGTTTCTGTCAACCCTTTTGCCGTTTGCGCCAGCGGGACGGAGTCCTTCGATGGCCAGACCAAGATCGGCGATAGTTGAGGAAGGGTTGGTCAGGAGGGGGAGATGGTAAGCGGAGCGCTGGCGATTGGGGCTGCAATTGGCTTGGTGGTTTTGCTGTTGGAAGCGATTCGCTATCGCCGCTGGGGATCCCTTCGCCGTTGGCAGCCGGCAGTGGGGCTGGGCTTGGCAGCCTTGGCGGCGCTGGGGGCAGGGCTGGGACAGTTGTCGGAGCCGATCCCGCTAGCGGTGTTGCTGGGGGGACTGGTGGGGTTGGGTCTGCTGGGCTTGAGCGGCTGCGGGCGGGCCGGGCAGGGGCTGGCGGTGCTGCTGCTCAGCTTGGCCAGCGTGTGGGGCCTAGCCCGCGGTGCTTTCGAGGAATCTGAGGCGGGAGCTGCTTTTTCTCTGCTGCTGTGGGGCTGCGGCCTGGGGATGGGCTTGGTGGGGATCCCGTTGCTGGGCTGCTTGGCCGAGGCGGAGATGCTGTCTGTGCTGATGGGTCTGGGCCAGGGCTGGAGCGGCATCGCCGCCTTGACCTGGGGATCCCGCCTGCTGGAGATGGGCTCCCCCCAAGATCTCCCTTGGTCGGTGCTGCTGCCGGTGGGGCTGGCTGCCCTCAGCCTGGTGGCGGGCACGCTGCCCCTGCTGATCCTCCCCGTTCCCGCCAGCGGGACGGAGTCCTCGCGCGACAGCGAGGTGGGCTCCAACCGGCTGCTGTCGGCCCTGGGGCACGGTGTGGGATGGCTGGTGGCGACGGCGCTGGCTTTGGCCCTGGTGCGCAACGGGCTGTACCAGGATCCCTTTTGGGCGCTGCTGTACGGGGCGGGGGTGCTGCTCTCGTGGGCTCTGCTGGCTTTGGAGGGCGGGATCCCGGCACCCGAGGGGAAAGAGGCCTTGCTCTGGCGGGCCTGTGTGAGCCTGACGCTGGTAGGCGGTGGGGCGCTGCTGGCGCTGCGGCTGGGGGGATCCTACGGGGCGGCGCTGCTGGGGCTGGGGTGTCTGGCTTTTCCCAGCCGCTGGGGGGCAATGGCCGCCCTGTTTTTGTCGGCCCAACCCCTGCTGCAAAACCTGCTGCACCAGTTCAACCTGCAGGTGGCCGGGATCGACCTCACCCAGCCCTATGTGGCGGCGGCGCTGTACCTGGGCATGGCGAGCATGGGGCTGGCAGCGCTTGTCCACTGGGTGTACGGGCAAGACAGGCCGCTGCCGACGGGGATCGGCCTGACGCTGGCCAGCCTGCTCCTGCCGCTGGGGGTGGGCTATTTCGTCCACGCCCAGCCGCAGGCGGCCTTCTTGCTGGCAGCCTTGATCACCGCCTTGATCTTGGCAGCGCTGCAGCCCATAGCCCTAAACCAAGAAAGGGGAAGGGCACCTTGGACAGGGACCCAAGCTTTGGGCCTGGCTATGCTTGCCATTTTGGGCTCCAACCTCAGCCGCAACTGGACGGTGACGGGGTTCTATGCCACCCGCCTGGAGCGGGCCCTGGTGCTGGTGGTTCTCGTCGGGATCCTGGTTCTCTGCCTCTTGCTTGGGCAGGGCTGGCGCCTGTGGCAGTCCAGGACTGCATCCCGCTAAATGCCCACCCTCGCCTGTTGGGGCTCCCAGACCGTGAAACCTGTTCCTCTCGGCACCCGCGGCACCTGGCAAGGGATCCCCGGCCCCGAGCAAACGGCAGAGGCCCTGGGCAACCCCGGCGTGAGGGTGATCGGATCCCCGGCGCTGTTGGCGCTGATCGAGCGGTGCGGCCACAACACCTTGCAGCCCTTCTACGAGGGGGAAGAAGCCGTCGTCGGGATCCGCTTTGCCCTGGAACACTGCTCGGCAGCCGTGGTCGGGGATCCTCTACACGTTCAGGTTGAGGTTGTGCAAGCGGTGGGAAGGCGCATTGAATTTCAGGTGAAGATCACGCAGCAGGGGCGCTTGGTCATGCAGGGATCCTATACCTGTCAGGTGGTCGATTTGCCCCGTTTTCTGGCTCGCTATGGGCTGGCCTGAGGTCGTCCAGCGCCTGGCAGGGCTGTTGCTGGTCACGGGGTTGGGGCTGTTTTTGTTCTGGCCACAACAGCTCCTGCTGCGCTACCGCAAGCCTTGGCAGGGCCCCCTCGCCTGGGTTGGGGAATGGCGCGGGTGGAGGGGCTTGGCTCTGCGGGGCAGCCGTCGGGGTTGGGAATGGCGCTGCGGGTCCCTATACGTTCGCGGGCATTGGCCAGCCTGGGTGGGCTGCCGTCTCTCCTTTGCCGACTGGCCTCGCTTCTGGCCCCTTCTGAGGCGGTTGGCCGAGGGGATCCAGATCCAGTCCTGGCGAGGCGGCCTGGAAATCGGCTTTGCCGACCCGGCCTTGACGGGGCAGTGCCTAGGGCTTTTGGCAACCCTCCCCCCCTCGCTGGCTTGCCACCTGCGCTTGACCTTCGCCCACACCGGCTGGCACGGACAGGGATCCCTGCTGCTTTGCTTTCGCGCCTGGCGAGTGCTGGGGCCGGCCTTGGAATTGGCATGGCTCATCCTGCGCAGCAGCCGCTCGAGGATCCGATAGAACTCGTCAGCCCTCTCTTGGGCTCTTGCAGCAGCCCAACTACCAGTCATCATCGATGTCTAGAATTTTCCCGGCTCTGCCATCGATTTTGACCTCAATGTCGTTGGCAAACCCCACCTTCCAAACCCAGCGCCCATTCTCCCGCTCCAGTTCGACTTCTTCAACGGAAGCAGCGGGAACAACTAAGCGAGCAATCCAATAGTTTCTTCATCGATTGCTGAGACAGAAGACTGGGCAAAAACCGGCTCTGGGCCGGTCTTGAGGCCAGCCAGCGGGTTGCCGACCAGCATCGCAATCATCAAACCTAGATAGATAACAGCAGGTTTTAGAGAAGTAGGGGAGCTCGAGGGGCAATAATCCCCTCAATAAATATTGAGGGGAGGATGCCATCAATTTCAGGTTCAACCCTCTGAGAACCGGATGGTCTCACGTCGGCCTGGGCAGGTTTTGCAGCGCAGGATCCCCAGGGCAGCGGATCCCTTCTCATCTAGAGCCACCTCTGCTGGGGATGCGACAGCTCAGCCTTAAAGGGCTCTCCAAGGCAAAAGCAGGGTGAAGGAAAAAACCGGTTGCCACCCCCCAGGCAAATCTCAACCCTGCGGAGCAAACCCCTGCTAGACTGTTGAATTAAATACACAACCTAAAAAGCCGGCCAATAGCTGGCTGGTCTTCTAGCTCAAACCCTTCAGGTTGAGCGCTCGGTCGTCTTCAGTGGGGAGAAGATATCGTGGCAACAGGGGCCTATGCACTGGTGGATAGCCTGCATCGACATGGGGTGCAGCACATTTTCGGCTATCCAGGAGGAGCGATCTTGCCCATCTACGACGAGCTGTACAAGGCCGAATCCCAAGGGCTACTCAAACATTTCCTAGTCCGCCACGAACAGGCCGCCGCCCATGCTGCCGATGGCTACGCCCGCGCCACCGGCAAGGTGGGGGTGTGCTTCGCCACCTCGGGGCCAGGAGCAACCAACCTGGTGACGGGCATTGCCAATGCCATGATGGACTCTGTGCCCATGGTGGTGATCACCGGCCAGGTGCCCCGCCATTTGATCGGCACCGACGGCTTTCAGGAGACCGACATCTTTGGCATCACCCTGCCCATCGTCAAGCACTCCTACGTGGTGCGGGATCCGCGCCAAATGGCTCGGATCGTGGCCGAGGCTTTTCACATTGCTGGCACCGGGCGACCGGGGCCGGTGCTGATCGACATTCCCAAAGATGTGGGGCTGGAAGAGTTCGACTACCAGCCGGTTAGCGAAGTCAACATCCCCGGCTACCGGCCCACGGTGCGGGGGAACCCGCGCCAGATCCACGCGGCGGCCAAGCTGATCCTGCAGGCCAAGCGGCCCCTGCTCTACGTGGGGGGCGGGGCCATCATCTCGGGTGCCCATGCCGAGATTGCCGAGCTGGCCCACACCTATCAGATCCCGGTGACCACCACCCTCATGGGCAAAGGGGTCTTCGATGAGAACGATCCCCTCTCGGTGGGGATGCTGGGCATGCACGGCACCGCCTACGCCAACTTCGCCGTTACCGAGTGCGACCTGCTGATTGCCGTGGGGGCCCGCTTTGACGACCGCGTAACCGGCAAGCTGGACGAATTTGCCAAGCACGCCAAGGTTATCCACATTGATATCGACCCGGCAGAAGTGGGCAAAAACCGCACTCCGGACGTGCCGATTGTGGGAGATGTGCGCACCGTCCTGGTGGAGCTGTTGGCGCAACTGAGCAAAATGCCCCACACCCCTGGCCAGACGCAGGCTTGGCTGGAGCGGATCGAGCGCTGGAAACGGGACTACCCCCTGCAGGTGCCCCGCTATGAGGGCGTGATCGCCCCGCAGCAGGTGATCGATGCCTTTCGTCGCCATGCTCCCCACGCCTACTACACCACCGATGTCGGTCAGCACCAAATGTGGGCGGCGCAGTTTCTGCGTAACGGGCCGCGCCAGTGGATCTCCAGTTCTGGCCTGGGCACCATGGGCTACGGTTTCCCGGCGGCCATGGGGGTCAAAGTGGCCCTGCCCCACGCCGAGGTGATCTGCATCAGCGGCGACGCCAGCTTCCAGATGAACATGCAGGAGCTGGGCACGGTGGCCCAGTACGGCATTGCCACCAAGGTGGCCATCATCAACAACGGCTGGCAGGGCATGGTGCGGCAGTGGCAGCAGGCCTTCCACGGCGAGCGCTACTCCCACTCGGATATGACTCCGGGCATGCCGGATTTCGTCAAGCTGGCTGAAGCCTTTGGCGTCAAGGGCATGCGCGTCGATCACCCCGATCAAGTGGACGACGCCATCCAAGAGATGCTGCGCCACGAGGGGCCGGTGGTGGTCGATTTTGTGGTCAAGCGGGACGAGAACTGCTACCCGATGGTGCCCGCCGGCAAAGCCAACTACCAGATGATCGGCCTGCCGGAAAAGCGGCAACTGGAGCAAGCCGCCGAGCTGATTTACTGCCCCAATTGCGGCACCAAAAACCCCAGCCTGCACAAGTTCTGCGCCGAGTGCGGCACCAAGCTCTAGAACCGGCAGGGCTGGCCATCAGGGCAGGGAAGTTGGGATCCCTTCGCAACAAGGCCCGCCCTCGGCAGCGGAAAGTCCGCAGGGATGCCGATGATGGCTATTTCAAACTGCAGTCGTTTCAAACCCGATTGAAGAAAACACTTCCCGAGCGCGCCTCTGCTGCGACCAACCCCAGCCCATCGTCCAAGAGGAAGGGGGGGAGTGAGGCTCAAGTAGTCGGAAATTCTTTTTTCCACGCGGTGCGGGTGGAAGTTGCCAAAAGGTTCCGGCCTTACCCAATGGTCAGAGGGGCCGGTAGACACGGTAGTTGAGGTTGGGGAAGATGTTGTCCATGTATTCCACCTTGGCCAGCCACTGCTCGTCTTCAGGGGTGGCTTTTTCTCGCCGAAACTGGCCGGCTTGGATCTTCTCGTAGAGGTGATTGAAGCGCAGCAGGTGGGATTTGGTGCGGCGTACCGCATAGGGAACCATCGTCCCCGTGCGCATGATGAAGGCCCAGTCGGAAGATTGGGCCAGGAGCAATTCCCGCGCCGCCTGGTTCAGGGCCCGCCACTCCAGGTCATCGGCAGGCTCGCGGCGGCTCAGCTCGATCATCCGCTCGGTAGCCTTGTGCAGGTGGGGGTAGATCCAGGCGTTGGTGGGGTTGAGCCAGTACTCGTGGAAGCCGCGCGCCCCCCAACTGGACTGGGCAGGTTTGCACACCTGCTGGGTGGGGTTCTCCCGCAAGTACTCCGCCAGGTGAGTCATGCGATAGGTATTTTGGTCGAAGTAGCTCTTGCGAATGAGGAAATCCAAAAACCAGGGGCCCTCATACCACCAATGGCCGAACAGCTCGGCATCATAAGGGGCCACCACCAGCGGCGGACGCCCCATGACGCTGTACAAATACTCGATCTGCCGCTGGCGGTTGAACATGAAGTTGCCCGCATGTTCTGCCGCCTTCTCCCTGGCCCAGTAGGGATCGTAAAGTTGCTTCTGTCCCAGATCGAGGTTGCGCCCCGTGATGCGGTGGTACTTGATGCCGGTGTTTTTCCGCTGGCCGTTGGGCATGATGTAGGGCTTGATGTACTCGTAGTCGGCCTCGTACCCCAGGTCTTTGTAGAACTCGCGATAGACGGGATCCCCAGGGTAGCCCACCTCCGCTGACCACACCTGCTGCGAAGACTCGTGATCCCGACCGAAGACGGCAACGCCAGTCTCGGTGAAGATGGGGGCGTACATGCCGTAGCGGGGCCGCGGCTTGGCATAGAGCAAACCGTGGGCGTCGGTGATCATGTAGCGCAGGCCGGCATCGGCGATCATCCGCTCCAGCCCTTGGTAATAGGCGCATTCCGGCAGCCAGATCCCCCGCGGCCACTGGCCAAAGTGTTCGTTGTAGTGCTCGCAGGCTACGATAAGCTGGGCCCAAACCGCCTGCGGGTACATCTGCATCAAGGGCAGGTAGCCGTGGGTAGCCGCGCAGGTAATGATCTCCAGGTTGCCGCTGTCTTGAAACTGTTTGAAGGCCCGCACCAGATCCCGGTCGTAGCGCTCCCAGAGATCGCGCACCATGGCAAATTGCTTGATGTAGTGCTCGGCCAGGTAGCGAATGTGGCCGTTGGTGGCGTTCTTGTCGTATTCCAGTTGGGCCAGCTCTTCCAACTTGGTTAGGTAGTGGTCGTAGCGCTCCTGCAGCAAGGGATCCCGCAGCATCGACACCAAGGGCGGCGTCAGGGACATGGTGAAGCGAAAGTCGATGCCATCTCGCCGTAGCCCCTCGAACATGTGCAGCAGCGGCACATAGGTCTCCGTGATGGCTTCGTAGAGCCATTCTTCCTCCAGCACAAAGTCTTGCTCAGGGTGGCGCACAAACGGCAGGTGCGCGTGGAGTACCAAGGCGAGATAACCCATGGCAGCCGGCGATCCTTACAGACAGGGAAAGATAACGGAGCAGACTTGCCCTTCTCAGCAGCAAATCTGTAGAGAAGGTTAAGCCCAAGATTGCTACCTATCGTCCAGCATTTCGTCCTTGGGGTCAAGAGCTGGGATCGCTGGGGATCGCTGTTGGGCTCAGCGGTGACGAATGAAGTCGTAGATCTCCAGATACTCCTTGCCAGGATAGTTCCAGGAGTAGTCGTAGCTCATGCCTTGAATCTGCAGTTGACGGAACTGGTCAGGAGCGGTGTACCAAAGGTCGATGGCCCGATCCAGAGCCGACTCCAAAGCAGCTGGATCTGTGTGATAAAAGACGTAGCCGTTGCGTTGCTCGGGCAATTTGTGGGGATCGTAGTCGCGGTCGAAGACGGTATCCACCAGGCCACCCACTCCTCTCACCACCGGAACCGTGCCATACTTCAAGCCAATCATCTGAGTGAGTCCACAGGGTTCGTAGTGGCTGGGCACTACGATGATGTCTGCCCCCGCATAGATAAGGTGGGAAAGTTCTTCGTTAAAGCCCAACTCAATGTGAACATCGGGGTTGTTGTTGAGGTAGCTTTTCTCGTGGGCAAACCAAGCGCCGATCCCCGGCTCCGTGGCGGATCCCAGCAGCACGAATTGGGCATTTTTAAACAGGGAGCGGTAGATGGCATGATGCACCAGATGCACGCCTTTTTGCTCGTCCAGCCGCCCAATATAGGCCACAATGGGCTTATCAACATCTTGTAGCCATAGCTGATCCCGCAGTGCTTTTTTGTTTTTGGCCTTGTTTTCCAAAGTTTGCGCCGTGTAGTGAAAAGGAATAAAGCGATCGATCTCAGGGTTCCAAATATCGTAGTCGATGCCATTCAAGACGCCGCGAAACTTGTGCTGGTGCAAGTAAAGAGTGTGTCCCAGTCCATAGTTGTAATTACCAAATCGCGCTTCCAGGGCATGGGTGGGGGAAACGGTGGTCACGAAGTTGGAAAAGACGATCCCGCCCTTCATAAAGTTGAGGGCAAAGGGGTTAAAGTTATCTCGCAGGCGGTCGTAATGAAAGTAATAGGGCTCCCGGTTGAGGCCGGTGGCCCAGAGGATTTCCGGGCCGCCAAAGCCTTGGTGTTTAAAGTTGTGGATGGTGTAGCATACCCGCTGGTTTTCCATGCCGTGGTACTTGTAAATCTCAAAGAGCAGCACCGGCACCAATCCTGTCTGCCAATCGTGACAATGAATGATATCGGGGCGCTTATTGCTTTTGAGAAGAAACTCCAGAGCCGCCTTGCTGAAAAAAGCAAAGCGCATGTTGTCGTCCGGGCAGCCGTAGTAGCAGCCACGATTAAAAAAGTTGTCGCCGGAGTGGGGCTCAATAAAAAAGCAAAGGCGGCCATGTACCCAGCCGCAGTACACCGAGCAGTGAATAGCTCCCCCATACCAGGGCACCCAGAGGTCGCGGTAGGCATCGTGCAAGCCCCAGATCTGGTCGTAGCGCATGGTGTCGTACTTGGGCAAAACCAGCTCGACACAGTGCCCCCGCACTTCCAGCTCTCGGCTGAGGCCGTACACCACATCCCCCAGCCCCCCCGCCTTGATGACCGGGGCACATTCCGACGCAATCTGCACGATGTACATTTCGCGCTCTCCCGTAGCACCGCCTTACTTTTCTTCACAAAAGATAATCTCTTTTGGCTTCTACAGCCCATCCCCCGCCTCAGCGAAAAGGGATCCCTGTCCGGGGATCCCTTCCTTGCCTAACAGGTGGCTAGCTCAATCTCTGGCTGCGCTGCCTACGGGTTTGGCTGGCGGCTCAGGCATCTGCCTGGGATCGCTCAATACCACTGCTGGGCATAGAGGCGCTGCACCAGATAGAACACGAACAGGGGCACATCGACGCGACGCTCGTCGATCATAAAAGACTCAATGGTGCTGGCCGGGGATCCTTCAATAGCGCAGCGGAAGAACTTGGGCCCATTGAGGGATCCCTCGGCAAAGAGGACGCTAAACTGCTTTTTGCCGCCGGCAAACGAGCCAATCAGCGTCTTGCCCTCCAGCCGCAGTTGCAGATCGGTGACGCCGCGTTTCTGAAAAGCGGCGATGGTTGCCGGGATCACATCTTCTGCAATGAGTTGCTCGAAAGGCTTCTCTTCCTTGGCTGGTTTTTTTGCTGCGGCTTTGGGCGAGGCTTGGGCAGTGTCAGTCTCCTTGGGAGCAGGGTTGGCGGCCTCAACCCGGGCCGGCTTTTCGACAGCGGTTTCCTGGGCGGGGGTAGGTTCTCCAGACATGGGCTGATACTCCGATAACAGGTCAACGATTGGCGTGCGGGCTGGCAGGCCCAGAGTCAGGGATGGAAGAGAGGCTAACCTTTGGGGATGTACTGGCCGACAATTTCTTCAGCAGGGATCTGGGGGAAGCCCATGCTGTAGTTGGGGGTACGCCCCTGCAGGTTGTAGGCAATTTCCCCTTGCTTGAGGAGAGAGCGAATGAAGTGTTCCAGGTCAGAGCCGATGCGCCGCAGGTTGTACTCAGTCAGATCCCGGCCCCTGTACTCTTCTACCAATTCCTCAAAACGAGCATAGACCTTCTGCAAGGCGGCATCGTTCCAGACCAGCTCGTTGTCGGGATCCACATCGAGGGTGAGCAGATCGTCGCGAGGCACAAAGTGGTTATCGGCGGTCACCTCGCCAGCAAAGATGTGAACGTGGCGGGTGGTGCATTTCAGCATGGCTGTCGCTCCGGTCGAGATCCTACGCCTTTCTTCAAGGTATCATTCCTGGCGCCGAGGTGGGATCCCTTGTCGTCCAGATCCCAGAAAGTTGCCCAGGCCAATCTCCCCACCCAACAATTCTGGGGAGAAGCGGGATCCCTCTGGCACAGAAGAAGCCTAAAAGTACGGCTGTCGGCTGCGTAGCCGGTGTTACTGGAAAAATTTAAAAAGCCGGACTACCTTCCCCAGGGAAACCTAAGCTTGTTTATGAGATAACCCATGGTTGTTCTAGGCAGACTGGATCAAATCAGCGATATTCTGCTTCATCCTACTGCAAATCACATCAAGGGGCAGGTCGTTCGGATCCCGTCCAAAGGGGTTCTCAATTTCAATGCCGATCTCCTCGACGCCAAACAGCATAAAGGCCAGCAGCCCGACAATGGGGCCGGTCATCCAGCCCAATCCCTCCACCATCTGAAAAGGCAAAGACAAACAATACAGCAGCAACAACTGCTTCAAATGTAAGGCGTAGGCCATGGGCGTTGGGGTCATGAGAATGCGCTCGCAGGCGCCCAGGACATCGACCATGTTATTGAGCCGCTCCACCATGATCGTTAGCTGATAGACTTCAACGCGGCCTTTTTGGTATTGGCGCTGTAGGTAGTCTCCAATCCAAAAGGCAATTTGCAAGGAGGGATGGTTGAGGTTTTTAAGACGTTGCAACTGCTCTGGGCTGAGGAGGGTCTGAAGCTCATCTGGCAAAAATTCTTGGCGCAGATGTTGCTTCATGGCGATGGCAAAAGCAGGCAGGAGATAGAGGATTTTGATTTTTTCTTCCCGATCGTCTGGCTGCTTCTCTTCAATGGCTACCCAAATCAAGCGGGCTAAGTTGCGCACGTTGCTCACCACGCATCCCCAAGCTTTTCGCCCCTCCCAAAACCGCTCGTAGGCAGTGTTTGTCCGAAACACCAGCATCAAGCCAAAAACGATGTTGGGCACGAACGCCACCAACGAGGACAGCGCTATGGGCAACCCCAGCTTGTAGAGAACGGAAACCAGCACTCCCAGGAGACCACAGATGAGGGTGCGAGGCAGCACTGCCGGCACAACCGATCCGTGCAACTGCAGGGCCAAGCGAAACCAACGCAACCCATTTCCCGATAGATACTGGCGAATCCTGGTGTGGCGTCGGCAAGCCTGCCCCCTGATCCTACTACCGTCATGGCAACGGTTGTTGACCGAAACCTTGGCGGCGCAGGCCCCCCTCTTCCCCGCCGTATACGGGGGGATGAATCCCTTGACCTGACGGGGCAACTTCCAGGGTCTCAGGAGTCATTTCAAGCTAGTTTAAGAGGTTCTCTTTGCTCTCCTCAGGTTGAGAGGCAGGGATCCAGAAGTTGCTCTGCAGCAGAGGGGCGCCAGTGGGGGATTCGCTCCCGCCTGCCGGTTCGAGGGTAATCCAAAGGCGGGTCGGCTGCTGTGAATGGGTGGGCTGGCTGAGCCATTGCAGGGATCCCTCGGCGTTGACGGTGAAGGTGCCGGCGCTTTCCAGGCGCTGCCCAGCCGACTCCAGCCACAGTTGGTAGGTGGTTCCCGGGGGGGCAGGGGGCATTTCTGAAGCCAAGAGCAACACCTGCTTGGCGCGGGGCGACCAGAGAGCTTGTACCAACAGGGGGTTGCGGAAGCTGGGGTCGCGCAGAAGGGTTCGCCGTACCTGCGGTTGTCGTTGCCACTCCTGATAGAGCCGTTGAATGGCTACCGACTCCCCCTGCCAGCGCAGCCGCCAGTAGGCCGCTGTTATGGCCACTGCGTAGATCCCTAACCCTACTAAGCTGCCCCAGAGGAAACGCCGCGGCCACCAAGGAGGTGCGACCCGGATGGAGGCAGGGGCGGGCAACCAGCTCCAGCGCCGCAAGCGTTCTTGGGCTTGAAAGGCCGTCAACTCGTAAAGCCACAGGGCCACCGAGCGATCCCGCTGCAGGTCAAAGGCCTCCGCATGTTTCCAGCAGAACTCAAACACCTGGCGCACCACCTCTTCGGCCTGGTGAGGCTGCTTGAGAGTGGACAGCGCGATCTCCAGCAGGCGCTTTTGGTAGCGATCCTTAAGTAAAAAGTGGCTGCGGCGATCCCGCAGTTGGATCTGGCGCATCAGCTCGAAATCGGTCGGCTCCGCCATAGCCCCCCATCTGCTGCGCCTGTCCAGCCCGGCTTTGGGTCAAGCGGTAGCGCCAGGCCGGTAGCTTTTTCAAAAATATACATCAGCCCTGGATCCAGCTCACCGGCAAGCCGACTTCATTTTGTTGCGGCTGGTGCAGATGCCGGCCGTGCAACTTGCGGTATCCGCTTTTACTCGCACCTATCTCCTACAAAACGAGGAGCCGACCCAAGACACCATTTTTTCAGTGCAGATGCCCTCAGGCGGCATCTTTCTCGACCACCTTCTCCGCTTCTACCTTCAGGGACTCCGTCCCGCTGACGCGATCGGCACCGGCGGTGGGCTCGTCATCGCTGCTGGGGTTGTTCATCTCTTGCTTGAAGCTGCGCAACGCTTTGCCGAAGGCGCTGCCCAACTCCGGCAGCTTCTTGGGGCCGAACACGACCACTGCAATTATCCCAATCACGGCCAGCTCTGGCAGGCCCATGCCGAAGATGCTCACGGCCAGGATAGGTTCGCTCGACAGCAGGATAGCCATAAGTCCCCAAAACCCCAAAAATAGAACAAGCCAACCAACCTCGCTGGCAAGGAGGGGAATTATCCCCTCCCAACTCTAGCAGGTTTTCCCGGGGGCAGAAAGGTTTGGCTGCTACTGCCATGGCTCTGGAATCCATGAGCTGCCAAAAGCGGCAGCCGACGACCGCTAGACTGAGATTGTTGCTTTGTTGAAGCTTGCCGATGGGCTTTCTCCTGTCTGCCGAACAAGTGCTTCAGTTCGTCACCAACCAGTGGCAGGATCCCTATGCTGTTTTGGGGCCGCAGCAGATAGAGCAGGGGGAGACGTCCTTCTGGCTGGTGCGGGCCCTGGTGCCCAATGCCAAACAGGTTTGGTTGGTAGAACGCGCCACTGGGCAGGCCTACCCCATGCAGCCGCTGCATCCAGAAACGTTGTTTGAGCTGTGCTTTGCGCCTGGCACGCCGGTTCCAGACTACTTTCTGCGGGCGCAGCGGGTCTGGGATCCGGAGGGCCAGCACTTGGAAGAGTGGGAGGATCCCTATCGCTTTCCCCTGGAGAAGGTCAACCACATCGGTGAGCTGGATCGCTACCTCTTCAACGAGGGCAACCACCACCGCATCTACGAGAAGTTGGGCGCTCATCCCATCAGCGTAGATGGGGTTCAGGGAGTCCACTTTGCCGTCTGGGCTCCCAACGCCCGCAATGTCAGTGTCATTGGCGACTTCAACCACTGGGATGGCCGCCAACACCAGATGAAGCGGCTGGGCGAAAGCGGCATCTGGGCGGTGTTCATCCCTGGTGTTGGGCCAGGAGCCGTCTACAAGTACGAGGTGAAAACTGCCTGGGGGGATATCTACGAAAAGTCAGATCCCTATGGCTTTCAGCAGGAGGTGCGACCCAAAACCGGCTCAATTGTAGCCGACCTCCACACCTATACCTGGCACGACCAGGAGTGGCTGGAAAAGCGGGCTGCCACCGACCCCCTGCGCTCGCCCATCTCGGTGTACGAGGTGCATTTGGGATCCTGGATGCACGCTTCCACGGAAGACCCCCCCGCTGATGGGCACCTGGTGCCGGTGGAGCAAAAGCCCAACACCCGCTTTCTTACCTACCGGGAGCTGGCGGACAAATTGATCCCCTATGTCAAGGAGCTGGGCTTTACCCACATCGAGCTCTTACCCGTGGCCGAGCACCCCTTCGACGGCTCCTGGGGCTACCAGGTTATTGGCTACTACGCGGTAACCTCCCGCTACGGCTCGCCCCAAGACTTCATGTACTTTGTCGATCGCGCCCACCAGGAAGGGATCGGCGTCATTGTCGATTGGGTGCCGGGGCATTTCCCCAAAGATGGGCATGGGCTGGCCTTTTTTGACGGTACCCACCTCTACGAATATGCCGACCCCCGCAAGGGCGAGCACAAGGGCTGGGGCACTTTGGTTTTCAACTACGGCCGCAACGAGGTGCGCAACTATCTAATAGCCAATGCCCTCTTTTGGTTTGACAAATACCACATCGACGGCCTTCGGGTGGATGCGGTGGCCTCAATGCTCTATCTGGACTACGACCGCAAAGAATGGATCCCCAACTGCTACGGCGGGCGAGAACACCTGGAGGCCATCGACTTTTTTCGCCAGCTCAATACCCTTATTTTCAAGTACTACCCTGGCGTTCTTTCCATTGCCGAGGAATCGACTGCCTGGCCAATGGTGACCTGGCCAACTCACGTGGGCGGTCTGGGCTTTAACCTGAAGTGGAACATGGGCTGGATGCACGACATGCTGGATTATTTCCGCATGGATCCCTGGTTCCGCCAGTTCCATCACAACCTAGTGACTTTCAGCCTCATGTATGCCTTCAGTGAAAATTACATGCTGGCTTTTTCCCACGATGAGGTAGTGCACGGCAAAAGCCACATGTTGGGCAAAATGCCAGGGGATATGTGGCACAAGTTTGCCAGTTTGCGGGCCCTCTACGGCTACATGTTCACCCACCCCGGCAAGAAAACCCTGTTCATGAGCATGGAGTTTGGCCAGTGGAACGAGTGGAATGTTTGGGCAGATCTAGACTGGGAGCTGCTGCAGTATGAGCCCCACGCTAAACTGCGCCACTACGTAGCCACCCTCAACCATCTATTGCGCTCGCAGCCAGCTCTCTACACCCAAGACACCAAGCCAGAAGGCTTCCGCTGGATCGACTGCAGCGACCATCGGGGCATTATCTCTTTCATCCGCTATGGGGAGGATCCCAAGGAGTGGCTGGTGGTGGTCTGCAACTTCACCCCCGTGGTCTGGCCAAACTACCGCATTGGCGTGCCGCAGCGAGGGTTTTACCGGGAACTGCTCAACAGCGACGCGGTAGAGTTCTGGGGCAGCGGGGTTGGCAACCTAGGGGGCAAGTGGACGGATGACTGGCCCTACCACAACCTGCCCTACTCGCTTGAGCTCTGCCTGCCCCCTCTTTCAACCTTGGTGCTGAAGTGGCAGCCGGAGGATTCAGGCGAAAACAAAGCTATGCTGGAGTGAGTACGGCCTTCCCGCCTCATTGCCATGCGAGATCTGCTGCGCGACATCCTTCGAGACTATTCTGGCTTTGTGGAACTGCGCTACCACAGCAAAGTCTTTCGCAGTGTCACGGCGGAAAAGGGCCGCATTGAGCGCACGGCAGTTCGGCGGCGCTCAGGTGTGGGGGTGCGGGTGCTAGAAGCCGGCACCTGGGGCTTTGCCGCCACCGGGGATCTCTCACCCGCAGCCATTCGCAAGGCCATTGCCGAGGCCCAGCAAGCGGCCCGCGCCAGCGCCAACTGCCGCAGGCAGAAGCTGAAGGCTTTGCCCCGCGTCCAACTAGCCCAGGGGGAGTTCTGCGAGCCCGGCGTGGAGGAGGTGGTCAACAAACCCCTGGAGGCCAAGATCCAGTTGGCTCTGGAAACAGAAGCCCAGGCGCGCAAGTCTTCCGCCCGCATCACCTCCGCCAGTTGCACTTACAACGAGATCTACGAGGAAAAAGCCATTGTTACTACGGATGGGGCGGATGTGGCCTTCCGGCTGGTGCGCCCTGAGCTGCGGATCCAGGCGGTGGCCGAGGCGGATGGCCAACTAAGCAGCGGTACTGAGTCCATTGGCGTGACGGGGGGGTGGGATTGCCTTTTTCGGGCGGATCCCTTGCAGATGGCGGAGAAGGCGGCTGCCACAGCCGTCGATCTCCTCTCTGCAGGCTATGCTGAGGGGGGATGGGCCACGGTCATCTTGTCCCCTTCCATCGTGGGGCTGCTGGTGCACGAGGCCATTGGCCACACGGTCGAGGCGGATTTTGTCTTGGCCGGCTCGGTGGCAGCCGGCAAGCTGGGGCAGCGGGTGGCCAGCGAGCTGGTTACTCTCAAGGACTCTGGCCGTTCTGAATTGATGCCGGGGGCAGGGGGAACGCTGCCTGTGGACGATGAGGGCGTCCCCACCCAAACCACCACCATCATCCAGAACGGCATCCTGGTGAGCTACCTGCACAACCGCGAAACGGCTGCCCACTTCGGCGTCGAGCCCACCGGCAATGCCCGCGCCTGGGAGTACGCCGATGAGCCGCTCATCCGCATGCGCAACACCTATCTCGAGCCGGGATCCCAGACATTGGAGGAGATCATCGCCAGCACTCCCGACGGCTACTTCCTGGATGGGGCCAGAAACGGGCAAGCCGACTCCACCGGTGAGTTCATGTTTGGCGTGGAGCGGGCCTACCGCATTCGCAACGGCAAGCTGGCGGAGCTGCTGAGGGGAGTTACCATCACGGGCAATGCCTTTGAGGTGTTGCAGTCGGTGGATGCCGTGTCGCGGGATTTCCGGTGGGACTTGGGATCCGGCCACTGCGGCAAGGGTCAGCCGGCCAAGGTAGACGCCGGAGGGCCCTACATTCGCTGCCGTGCCATTGTGGGGGGCCGACAGCCTGCTTAGCCCTCACCCCCAGCCCCTCTCCCAAAGGGAGAGGGGAGTTAGGGAGCAACTCTTAGAACCAGCCGGTCGGCTTCCCACTGCTGGAAGAGGCGGAGGACGTGGCCGGCTCTCTCGCGATGGTCGGCCAAGATCTCGGCGCCGGAACGAGCTTGCTTGGCCAATGGCAGCAGCAGCTCCACCACCTGGTAGCGGCTAGAAGCGATCATCTTGCCCGGGATGCGGGCGATGGGCCAGAAGATGTCCATCTTTTGGGTCACGATCTGGGCCGGATCCACTTTGCCCAGCAGATCCGAAAAGGGGATCTTTTGATCCCAGTAGCGCACCTTGCCGTACTGGAGAAAGAGGGGGTTGAGCTGCCAACGGGAGCTTTGGAAAAACTCAGGGGTAAAAGGATCCCAACTGGCCACCTTTTTGCCCTGATGGCAGCACCAAAAGAGATTTTGCGTGTGGTAAAGAGGCTCCAGATACTCGATAACTCGTAGCTGGTCGAGGCGAGAAAGGGCCTCGTAGCGGCGATGGAACTCGGTGTGAGTAGCAGCAATTAAAGGCTTGGCGTTCCAGTAGTCCAAGTAGGGGGCTACATCGATAAACTCCAAGCCCGCCTGGGCCAGAAGGTCGGGGATTTCGCCGATGTCAAAAGGAATGTCGTTGGCGTGGAAGAAGTTGTCGACGATGTTCTCGTCTGCTAGGTAGTATTCCTCATGGGCCTTGGCGTGCTTGGCCAAGAGGGAGTTGGGATGAGCTGCCTTCAGCAGTTGCCGCACAAATTCGATCTTTTCCCGGGTGGCCGGTGGAGTAATCCCCAGCAGCTCCAAAGCACGGCGAATGCGGTAGACATGCCAACGGCCTGAGCGGTTGTAGAGCATCAGGGCCATTACCCCGTCGGGAGCCAGGCGCGAGGCCAAGTTCTTTAGAGCCTTGACGGGATCGGCGGTGTGGTGGATTACCCCGTAGGAGCTGATCATGTCAAAGCTTCCCTCCGGCCAGGTGGAGGGATCCATGAGATCCCCATAATGCACCGAGCAGTTGCGCAGGCCGTGGTACTTGATCCGCTTCTGGGCAATCTCCAGAGCTGGGCGGCTGAGGTCGATCCCTACCACGGCGCCATATCCGGGGTTGCTGGCGGCGATGACGTGCATCTCCCAACCAGTGCCGCAGCCGGCCACCAAAAACCTGGCCCCAGTGGGCTCTTGCAAGGTGCGGGTGCGGGCGTATTGGGCCAAGGTATAGCTGCCCAGGCTGGAAAAGCCCTCAAAGGGCTGGTCGTAGGGAACAGGGGGATAGGGGAAGGTTTCGTACTGGGCTTGCACTGCCCGTGTAATCTCGGCTTCGGTAACCAAGAGGACTTCCTCCTGCGTACTTCCCTCCCAATCCTATGGCTTTCTCAAGGGCTGGAGGGGAAACCTGCTGGCTAGGCCACTGCCAAACTGTGGGCAGCTCGCCGGTAGGCCTCCTCCAGCGTCTCTGCCAAGGTGGGGTGAACATGCACCAGGCGGGCCAGCTCTTGCACCGTGGCGCGGCGGGCGATGGCCTGGGCTGCCTCGTGGATGAGATCGGCGGCATGCGGCCCAAAAATGTGGGATCCCAGCAAGAGGCCCGTCTCTTTATCAAAGACCAGCTTCACCATGCCCTCAGTCTCGCCAGCAGCAATGGCCTTGGAGTTGCCGCCAAAGTAGGTGCGCACCGTGCCTACGCTATAGCCCTCGGCTTTGGCCTGCGGCTCGGTTAGCCCCACAAAGCCCATCTCCGGATGGGTGAACACCGCCGCCGGGATGCTCAGGTAATCCATGTAGGCAGGGCGGCCACAGATGTTTTCCACCGCCACCCGCCCCTGCGCTGCCGCCGCGTGGGCCAGCATCATCTTGCCCGTCACATCCCCAATGGCCCACAGGTGGGGCAATTCGGTGGCCATGCGGCTATCCACCGGCACAAAGCCGCGCTTGTCCGTAACAACCCCCAGCTCCGCCAGGCCCAGCCCTTCTGAGACCGGGATCCGCCCAGCGGCCACCAGGCAGCCATCCACCTGCAGCGTCTCCCCGTTGGAGAGGTGGATCGTCACCGGCTGGCCGGGGATCACCTGCTTGGCCAGCACGCCCACATAGGTCTGGATCTGGCGGGGTTTAATCAGCACCCGCTGGGCCAGGCGGGCAATGTCGGGGTCAAAGGCCGGCATCAGGGTCTCCAGCGCCTCGATGAGAATAACTTGGGATCCCAGCGCCGTGTAGACGTCGGCAAATTCCTGGCCGATGTAGCCGCTGCCGATGATGGCCAGCCGCTCCGGGATCCACTCCAACCGCACCGCCTCGTCGCTGGTAAACACGGTGCGGCCATCCACCTGGATCCCCGGCGGCACAAAGGGTCGAGAACCCGTGGCCAGGATCACATCCCGCGCCGTGTAGGTCTGGGATCCCTTCTCTTCCTGGACTTCGACCGTTTGTGGCCCCGCCAGCCTGCCCCGCCCCCTCAGGATTGTTACCCCCAGCTTCTCTAGGGAGCGGGTCATGTCGGTGCGGATCTTCTCCACCACCTGGGCAGCATGGGCAGCAATGGCTCCTCGGTCAGCCTGGACGGATCCCACCTGCAGCCCTAGCTGGGAGCTGTGTTGCAGTTCCCGCAGGCGTCCGGAGGCGGCCAGCAGCGCCTTGGAGGGGATGCAGCCGCGGTTGATGCAGGTGCCGCCCATTTCGGCGCACTCGACGATGGCGGTTTTGAGGCCGGACTCGACGGCATGCAACGCCGCGCCATGGCCGCCGACGCCAGCACCGATGATGATCAAGTCAAAATCAAAGCTCATGGCGAGACTTGGATAACCGGTGCCTCATTTTCTCATCTTGTTGGCCTTCCCAGGAACCTGGCTGAGAGCATCCAAACCATGAGGTAGCATAGGGTCGCTTGCCCAGTTGACAAAAGGCTGGCGGGGTGGGAACGGGGGATGCGCATGGAACTGCAGGCGTTCATTTTTGATGTGGATGGCACGCTGGCGGATACGGAGCGGGATGGGCACCGCGTGGCTTTCAACGCCGCCTTTGCCGAGGCAGGGTTGGACTGGCACTGGTCGGTGGAGCTCTACGGCCAGCTCCTGGCCATCACCGGCGGCAAAGAGCGCATTCGCCACTTCGTCCAGACCTGCCAGCCGCCCCTGCCTGCCGGCGAAGACCTGACCAGTCTAATAGCCCGGCTGCACCAGGCCAAGACCCGCCACTACACAGCTCTGTTGGCCCAAGGAGGGATCCCTTTGCGCCCCGGCGTCAAGCGCCTCTTACAGGAAGCCAGAGCCGCCGGGATCCGCCTGGCCATCGCCACCACCACCACGCCCGAAAACGTGACGGCCCTTCTGGAGCACACCCTGCCAGAAAGCCTGAGCTGGTTTGAGGTGATCGCTGCCGGCGATATTGTCCCCGCCAAAAAGCCAGCCCCCGACATCTACTGCTACACGCTGGAACAGATGGGGCTGCGCCCCCAGGAGTGCCTGGCCTTTGAGGACTCGGAGAACGGGCTGCGCTCGGCCCAGCAGGCGGGCGTCCCGGCCGTGGTGACAGTAAACAACTATACGCGGGAGCAAGACTTTTCGGGAGCGGCTTTGGTGTTGGATCACCTAGGGGAGCCTGGGCTGCCGTTTCAGGTGTTGGCGGGAAGGGCGGGATCCCACAGCCACTTTACTCTGGAGCTGGCTCGCCAAGTCCACGCTCAAGCCCTCGCCGGACAAGAAAAGTGACCCGAGAGCCCAATCTGCAACAGCGCCTCCGGGAGCACCTGCAGCAAGTAGCTCAGCCCCGCGATCCCGACTGGTCGCCTTTGGGCCATCGGCAGGTGGAGCAGTATGTCCAAAAACAGCTTTCCGAGTGCGGCCCGGTGGAGCCCTTCCCCTTTGAGGCCAATGGCTGCCAGCACCGCAACTGGATCTTGAAATTGCCGGGATCCCAGCCTGGCCGCAGGCCCATTTTAATCGGGGCCCACTTCGACGCCGCGCCTGCTACCCCCGGCGCCGACGACAACGCCAGCGGCGTGGCGGTGTTGCTGGAGTTGGCCCGCCATTTTGCCGCCGAGCCCGCCCCTTCCCCCCTGTGGCTAGTGGCCTTCGACCTAGAAGAGCGGGGCCTGCTAGGGAGCAAAGCCTACGCCCGCTTTCTCAGACAACAGCGCCAACCCCTGCGGCTGATGCTCTCTCTGGAGATGCTGGGCTACCGGGATCCCACGCCCGGATCCCAGCGCTACCCCGCCGGCCTGGAGCGGCTCTACCCCGACCGGGGAGATTACATCGGTCTCATTGGCAACTGGCCCGCCCTGGGGGATCTGCTTAGGCTGCAGCGCGGTTTTCAGCAGGTGGGGATCCCGTGTTGCTGGCTGCCAGCCGGCCAGCGGGGTTTGTTCCTGCCGGTTACCCGCCTCAGCGACCACTCCCCCTTTTGGGATGCGGGCTACCCTGCGGCTATGGTGACCGACACCGCCTTTTTGCGCAACCCCCACTACCACAAGCTGAGCGACACCCTCGAGACCCTAGATCTTGCCTTTTTGAGTGGGGTCTGCCGCGGCTTGAGGCAGGGTCTTGGATCCCTCTAGGCCGTGAGATCCCTCGATTCCCAACTCCCCTCTCCCTCTGGGAGAGGGGCTGGGGGTGAAGGCCAGCGGCGCGGGGCGCTTGGGCAGGCCTCCTCAGTACGGAGATCGCTCCAGGAGTTTCGCGATCCCTCGACTCCCGCTTGGGCGACAGAGGGAGATAATAGGCGGCATAGGCAAAGAGGGGAAAAGTTTGCCAAAAAACCTCCCTTAGCCTTTTGGGTCAAAACTTTCACAGGAGCCTTTTTCATGAATACCTTCGCCCAAGCCCCCAAAAAGTGCGTCTCTGCCGTTTTCAAAGAAGAAGCCAAAGTCCAAGAGTGCATCCAGCGCCTGCTCAACCGCGGTATCCCCAACGACCGCATCTCCATCATTGGCCGCAACTTTCAAACGGAAGCCAAAATTAGTGGCTTTATCACTCGCAAAGATGTGGTTCTCGATGGCTTGACCAGCGGCGCCATCTACGGATCCCTGTTTGGATCGCTGCTGGGGCTCCTCACGGGGGTAGGGGTGCTGTTTATTCCCTTTTTGGGGGCGGTGGTGGCCGCCGGGCCACTAGGAGCGGCGCTGCTGGGGGCAACCGGTGGCGCTCTCTACGGGGCGCTGGGAGCGGGGCTGGGATCCGCCCTCATTGCCCTGGGCATGCCACAGGAGAAGGCCGCCATCTACCAGACGCGGGTGCAGGCGGGCGAATTCCTGTTGGTGGTGCAGGTGCCGGAGGAAAAAGCGGGCGAAATCTACTTGCTGCTGCAAAGTGCCGGCGGCGAAGAGGTGGCCACTGCCGACTTGAACTTGCCCAGCGAGCCAGAGGGATCCCTGACTCCCGAAACCATCTCCCCCGAGATCCGCGCCGATCTCTCAGAAGAAGCCCAGCAAACCTTTGTGGAAGCCTATAACCAGGCCAAGGCAGAGGGCAGCCCGGTCACCCAGGCGCTGCTCAAGGCTTGGGAAAAGGTCAAACAAGTTTTCACAAGAGACGACAAGGGGATTTTCTCCAGGCGCAAACCCTAGGGGAGTGCTCTCAGGGGCAAGGACAGAGCTAAGTGTTTCTCCCTCGCTCTGGGTTTTCCGATTGCACCTCTAGCCTGAAGGTATCCTAAAAGCCTTAACCTGATTTCGTAGGGGTGAGCTTATGGCTGCGAGCGATTTCAAGGACTACTACCAGATCCTGGGCGTCAGCCGAGATGCCTCTTTAGAGGAGATCAAGCGCGCCTATCGCAAGCTGGCTCGCCAGTATCACCCCGACGTCAACCCCGGCAACAAGGCGGCCGAGGAGCGCTTCAAGCAGATCAACGAAGCCTACGAGGTGCTCTCGGATCCCGACAAGCGGCGGCGCTACGACCAGTTTGGCCAGTACTGGCAACGGGTGGGCAGCGGCGCGGCGGCGGGGCCGGGCATGGAGGGATTTGCCCAGTACGCCAGCTTCGAGGACTTCATCAACGAGCTGCTGGGCCGCATGGGATCCCGCCGCGGCGGCTTCCAGGGCTTCACCACGGGGTTTGGGCCGTTTGTCTCGGTGGATCTGCCAGGGCAAGACGTAGAAGCCACGCTGGGCCTCACCTGGGCAGAGGCCTTCCACGGCACCCAAAAGCGGCTGAGCGTGGATGGCGAAACCCTCACCATCCGCATTCCTCCCGGCGCCAAACCGGGCAGCCGCATCCGCGTCAAGGGTAAAGGCCAATATAGCCCCTTTGGCGGGCCGAGGGGGGATCTCTACCTCACCCTGGAGCTGCCCCCGCACCCCTTCTTCCGCTTCGACGGCGACAACCTGCTCTGCGAGCTGCCCATCACCCCTGACGAGGCGGTTTTGGGCGGCACAGCGGAAGTCCCCACCCCCACCGGTCGGGTGCAACTGAAGATCCCCGCCGGCGTCGATAGCGGCCAGACCCTGCGGCTGCGCGGCCAGGGCTGGCGGGATCCCCAAGGGCAGCGGGGCGACCTGCTGGTGCGGCTGAAGGTTGTCACGCCCAAATCCCTCTCCCCCACTGAGCGGGATCTCTACGAGAAGCTGCGGCAAAATCGGAGCTGGGATCCCCGCGCCTACTTGCAGGAGGTGAGGCTATGAGCTTGGCCATTGTGCGGGTAGAAGAACGGCTCTACACCTTTGAGCAGGCCAGTGAAGTAGCCGGGATCCCGACCCACCTGCTGGAGTGGCTGCTGTTGCAGGGGCTGGTGGAAGCGCAAAGCAGCTACCTCACCCCCCAACAACTGCGGCGCCTGCTGCAGATGATCCGCCTGCATCGGGACTTGGGCCTCAACTGGGTTGGGGCGGCCATGGTTTTGGATATGGCCCAGGAAATTGCCCGCCTCAGGGCGCAGCTACACTACTACCGCGGAGGCTAAGCAGCCCAAGCCTCCATCTCCCTTAAATCCCGCAAGTCAGGAGAACTTCTCTATGGAACAAGTCGTCCGACGCAGCCAAGTGGTGGGCCTGCTGGCCCTGGATAGCAGCACTGCCACGGCCCTGGGCACTGTCGAAGAAATCTGGGTCGATGGACAAGGGCGGGTCTGCTACTTCACCAGCCAGCAGGGCTACACCCCCCTGGAGCAAATCTCTCTCATCGGGCCGGACGCGCTGCTGACCTACTCCACCGTCTTCGCCACTCCGGCAACGCCGCTTAGCTCCCTCTACCGGCGAACCGTGCGTATTGGGGATCAGCCGGTGGGCTGGATCGAGGATTTTCTCTTCGATTGGGAAACCGGAACGATTGCCGCCTACATCCTGGGGGGCAGCATCGCCGAGCCCTGGGGAGGGCGCGCCGTCCTGTTGCCGGAGGATGTAGAGGCCATCGACGTAGATGCCGTGGTGGTCAAGGAAGATGCGCCGCAGCGCCTCAAATCAGAAACTGAGGGCCTAAAGAACTTTTGGAGCGAAAAGTCTCGCCAAGTCAAGCAGCTCATCCAGCGCATGGGGGATCGCCTCAAATCCCTGGTCGGCCCCCAGGATCCGCCGGAGGTGGTGCGCGTCAAGGTCAAGCAAGTGCGGGACGAGCTGGCCAAAGGGGGCAAGTTCGACCTCTCCCTGCTCGATGAGGCGGCAGAGTTTTTGCAGCAAAAATGGACAACCTGGCAGCAGCGCCTTAGCCGCGCCGCCCAGCGCATGCAAGCTGCCCTCCAGGCCGCCTGGGAAAAGCTGACCGAATGATGCTCCAACTCCCCTCTCCCAAAGGGAGAGGGGATGGGGGTGAGGGAATAGCCCTAGCTGACAGAGGGCAGGTTTTTCCGCTAGGATTAAAAATCGCTGTCAATGCTCGGATCAGGTTGCAAGACCCCTAGGGGCACCTGTACGGCAAGGAAAAGGCATGACCTACGCAATTGTGGAAACCAGTGGCAAGCAGCTTTGGGTAGAGCCAGGGCGCTTTTACGACGTCGATCGCCTGCCCGGCACAGAGGAAAACAGCCCCTTGGCCCTGTCCCAGGTGTTGTTAATCAACCACGAGGGACAGGTGACGCTAGGGCATCCGTATGTTCCCGAGGCAGTGGTCAGGGCACGGGTCTTGCAGCACCGCCGCGGCAACAAAATCATCGTCTACAAGATGAGGCCGAAGAAGGGAACCCGCAAAAAGAGAGGACACCGGCAGCCGCTCACCCGCGTGCTGATCGAGTCCATCGAACTCAACGGCACAACCCTGGCCACGGCCCAGTCTGCTCCGCCATCCACTTCTGAGGCGACCACTGACACCACAGGGATCCCAGCGGCGGAGGAATAGATCCTAAACTCAGGATCCCAACTTATCTTTGGCGACGACACAGTTGCAGAGGAGGCGTTATGGCTCACAAGAAAGGAACCGGCAGTACCCGCAACGGTCGCGACTCCAATGCCAAGCGGCTGGGGGTGAAGTGCTTTGGCGGCGAGCTGGTGCACCCTGGCTACATTTTGGTGAGACAGCGGGGCACCAAGTTTCATCCAGGGGTGAACGTGCGCCGCGGCGGCGACGACACCTTGTTTGCGGTGGCCACCGGCATTGTTACCTTTGAGCGCTACGGCAAGTGGCGGAAAAAGGTGAGCGTCTACCCGGTTGAGGCGGCTGCCCAATAGGCAGTGAGCTTCCCGTTCTGGCTGGGCAACTGGGCAAGACAGCTCAACTGGTTCCATTCCTCAGCCTGCAGCTGGGCAAAGGGGGGATCCTGGCTTGGCCCAATCCCAATCCTGTGTGGAGCGCCTGTGAGATCCAGGGCTGTGCGGGTGTACTTGTTTCGGGGAGTGGGGTTGCTCCACCTTATCGCTGGGGTGGCGTACCTCTACTGGCGCATCAGCGAGGGGCTGACCGGTCTGGGATCCCTTCTGTTTTGGGGGGCAGAGCTGTACGTTTGGCTGGCGGCGGTGGGCTTTATCCTCAGCCGCTATCCCCAGGTGCCGCAGGAGGGGGTGCCCGCGCCCGAGGTGCTGCGGCGGGCGTTTTTTCAACTGCCGCGGGTGGACGTGCTGGTGCTGCGCCAGCGGGATTCCGTGGAAGCGACCCGGCAGACGGTGCTCTCGGCCCTGCGCCTGGATTACCCCTGGGAGCGGCTGTTTGTCCATATTGTGGATCGGGTGGAAGATGCGGAGATGGCTAAAGTGGCGCGGGCCATCCCCTGCGAGTACTGGTCTTGCCCAAGCCCCACGACCGATCCCCTAGCCTACATGCTGGGATCCGGCCAGCTCCAGGGAGAATATCTGCTCCTGCTGCATCCCGGCCATTTTGTCGAGCCGGATTTTTTGTGGCAGACGTTGCCCCTGTTTTACGACTTTCCGGAGCGGGCCCCGATTGCCAATGCCACCGGCTTTGTGCAGGCAACGCTGCGCACCCTGGGCCAGCCCAGGGCGGTTCACCCGCTGCAGCAGCTTTTGGCGGTGGGATCCCAGGGCTACCAGGCGGCGCCGCTGCTGGGATCTGGCTGTCTCATTCGGCGGGCAGCTTTGGAGGGGATCCCGCAAATCGACATTCGCCGCCCTGTGCAGTTGGGGTGTCAGATGCACTGCCGCGGCTGGCAGTCCCACCTAGTGCGCCCAGCCCAGGTCACTGGCATTTTGTTGCCGTTGCGCAACCGCCGCGTCGCTCTGCTGGCGGTGTTTTCTGCCCTGCGGGAAAACCCCTTCTGGAGCAAGCCCACCACGCAGCAGCAGCGCTTTCAGTACCTGTGGCTGGCCCTCTGGGCTGCGGGCGGGGTGGCGGAGCTGGCCTATTTGGCGGTGCCCATCCTCTTTCTCTGCACAGGCTGGATGCCGGTGCCGGCCTTTGATAGAGTCTTCTTTGCCTGGTTTCTTCCCTACGCCCTGCTGGGGCGCCTCACCTGGCTGTTGGCTTTTCCCCCGTCGCTGTGGGGAGCGGCGTGGCAGTCGGAGCGGCAGACGGGCAGCCAGTTTTTCCAGTCCATCCAGGCGCTGGTGCAGGCGGTGCGGGGGGTGCCCCCCTACCCCGAACAGCCGTCCCAGCTTTCCCTCGGCCCGCAGGCGCTGGCTATTGTGCTGACGTTGTTGGCCATGGGGGTGGGATCCCTGCGCTTTGCCGGCAACTGGGATCCAACCTGGCCAGAGCTGCTGTTTGGCCTAGTCTGGGCCTTCTACAACCTGATGGTTCTAACGGTGCGCCCGGACGATCACGATTTTGCCGGCTTTGCCTTGCGTAGCCACAACCCGGCAGCGGAAGAAACAACAGATGCGCTCTCCAACTCCTAGGGCTGCCAAGCCAGGCACACGGCAAAGCCAAATCCCCCTATTATTCCGCTGTTGCATGGAGAGCATAGAGAAAATGGCCGGCTGCCCCGGCGGAAGTGGTCAACAGCTATGCTGGAAGAAGGATAGGATAGCTAGATCGGCAGAGGTTGCCCCTGCCTTTCCGGGAGGTGTACGGAGGGGGAGGGGCGATCCCTGGCCGAGCCGCCCTTGTGGTTTGCAGGATTGAGCGTGGTCTTCTAGCTTAAAAACAACACCTCTGTGGAGTCAGAAAGACCCCCCCTTCGACTGTTTCCCCTGGGCACGGATCCCCGCCGGCAGGGCTGTGCCTACTGGCTGGAGATGGGATCCCACCGCTTGCTCCTCGATTGCGGTTTGCCTGCTTCCTCCCTCTTCAAGGCCCTGCCAGGGATCCCGGATGCGGTGATCTGCAGCCATGCTCACTTTGACCACCTGCAGGGGCTGCCCGCCTTTTATCGTCGCTACCCGCAGGTGCCTATCTATGCCACTCCCCTGACCGCCCACTTGGCGGGCGGCCTGTGGGAGCGGGGCGTTTGGCCGGGCTACGACCGGGAAATTCGCTTTCCTCCCTTTCGGGCACTGCCCTTTGGCCAGGCACGAGAGATCCTGCCCCATCTGATGCTCACCTTTTTCACAGCCGGGCACCTGCCGGGAGCAGCGGCAACCCTGCTGCAAAATACCCAGACCACTCCGGCCCAAACCTGCGTCTACACCGGCGACTGTTCCCTGGCCTCAACCCGCTTTGCCCCCGGCTTGGATCTCACCGCTTTGCGCCATTGGCAGCCGGACGTGCTGCTCATCGAAGCCTCGCTGGGATCCACTCGCCATCCGCCCCGTCGCCATCTGGAAAACCGCCTGCTGGAGCGTCTGATCAGCGCCTTGGCAGCAGGGCAGACGGTGCTGTTTCCGCTGCCGGTGTTGGGGCTGGGGCAGGAGCTGCTCTTCCTCCTCAAAGCCCACCACCGCTTTACCCAGGCTTCCCAAGAGCTGACCGTGTGGGTGGCGCCGGGGCTGGCGGCAGGCTGCAACCTCTACGAACGCTTGCTCCCCTACCTGCCGGAGCCGGTGCGCAATTTCGCCACCTATCAGCCCTTGTTCTGGGAAGACCGCCTGCAGCCGCGGGTGCAGCCCCTCACGGAGGCGGATCCCCTGCCCCAGGGCCTGTTGCTGTGCGATGCCGATGCCGGGCCTGAAGCCTGGGATCCCATCTGGTCGCGCTTGCTGGCCCAGCCGCAGCGCTCCTGTCTGCTGGTGCGGCTGCCGGAAGTGGAGCTGGCCACCCCCTTTGACCAATGGCCAGCGCCGCTGCGCTCCCGCATCGGAGTGGAGTGGCTGGCTTGGCACAGCCACAACGACGTTGGGCATCTGACCCAGATCGTCCACACCTTTCGCCCCCAACATGTGGTCTTGGTGCACGCCAGCCCCCAGCAGGCGCAGGATCTGGCGGATCTGCCGGAGCTGTGCAACCGTTACCATGTCCACTGCCCCCAACCCGGCCATTGGTTGGAGCTGCCCGACGGCCGCCTGCAAACCCAAGTCAAGCCGTCAGAATTTCCCAGGGATCCCGCCTTGCGCTACGAGGGGGAGGTGGAAGAGATCTGGCAGGAACAGGGCTCGCCCCGCGCCTTGGCCGGCGTACAGGTACGGCTGCCCCCTCAGATTGCCCAGGATCCCCGCTGGGCCGCCTGGGCTGAGACTGGCTTGGTGGAGGCCCGCTGGCAGGGATCCGAACTGGTGTTGCGCGGCCTTTCGCCGCGGGAGCTGATCCGCCCGGCAGGGGCCGCCCCCGCACCAGCAGGAATCGTGCCGCGTCCAAAACAGCCTTCTGCCTCCACCGATAACGGTGGCAGAAAGTGCCAGAACTGCCGCTTTGCCCGCCAGATCTTAACCTCACAAGCCCAAGCCTTTCGCTGCGACCAAGAGCGCTCCCCCCTCTACCGCCTCCGGGTGGATCCGCAAGGAAGCTGTCCCTACCATCAGCCGCTGGAAATCCGCTCTTCCGGTTAGTCAGCCCCCGAAGCCCCAGCAGCCCAAAGGCTAGAATGGGGCCAGTCGCGGTACCCACCATGCTTGAGCAACAACCCTGGGCAGATCGTCGCCAGGGGCTGGTCGGATCCCTGGAGCGCCCTACCACACCCCACCTGCCCGTGGTGCAAATGGTCGGGGTGAACAAAGTCTACCCACTGCCGGAAGGCAGCTTTCAGGCCCTCTACGATATCGACTTGGCGATCGAGGCAGGGGAGTATTGCGCCATCATGGGGCCCTCTGGCTCCGGCAAGTCCACCCTGATGAACCTCATGGGCTGCCTGGATCGGCCCAGCTCAGGGCGCTACTGGCTGGACGGCGTGGAAGTCTCTACTCTGACGGATCGGGAGCTGGCCCGGATTCGCAACCAAAAGATTGGCTTTGTCTTCCAGCAGTTTCACCTCCTGCCCCTCTTGACGGCTCTGGAGAACGTGATGCTGCCCCTGGCCTACGCCGGGATCCCGGAGCCAGAGCAACGCCGGCGGGCCAAGCAAGCTTTAGAACAAGTGGGCTTGGGGAGCAAGCTGCACCAGCGCCCGGCTCAACTCTCCGGCGGCCAGCAGCAGCGGGTGGCCATCGCCCGTGCCATCGTCAACCGGCCACAACTGTTGTTGGCTGACGAGCCTACAGGAGCCCTGGACAGCCGCACCGGCCAGGAAGTGCTCAACCTCTTTGCCGAGCTGCACCGCCAGGGCATTACCCTTGTCGTGGTTACCCATGACCTGGAAGTGGCCCAGGCCGCCCAGCGCATCATCCGCGTTGCCGATGGGCATTTGCTGGTCTAGGCTGCGATCCAACGGGGGCCTATCGGGAACGAGCCGGCTTGCGCTAGCCTAAACGCAACTGAGCGCTCGGCCAGTGAGGATCGGCCCATGAAATTGATCGAAGATATCATCCGATTTTTGGAGACCCGCCTAGAGGAATTCCTCAAAGCCCACCCAGAGATCGAGTTGCAAGCCCTCGACGAGCAGTTGCGCCAGCAGGAAGAAGAAACTCGACGGCTGCGGCAGGAAAGCTTGGCCCAGAAGCAAGCCCTGAGCGAAGCTCTCGCCAAGCTGGGCGAGGAGATCAAGACCTGGCACTTTCGCATCGAAAAAGCCGAGCGGGCCAACCGCCCCGACCTGGCCGAAGGGGCGCGTCGACGGGAAGCCGAGCTTTTGGAGAAAGGAAGCCGGTTGTTCAACCAAGGGAAGGCTCTGGAGGAGAAAATCCAGCAACTGGAAGCTCTGCTGCCGCAAATTGCCCGGCGCCGCCAAGAGGTGAAAACCAAGCTGCAAGAAGTCAAGGCCGCCCAAGCCAAAACTGCCGCCGAGCCGGCTTGGGGCTTCAGCCCCTGGGGAAAACCGTTTGAGGAAGATAAGTTGGAGGAGGAATTTCGCCGGCTGGAGATGCGGCTAGAGGTAGAGAAGGAATTGCATGACATGAAGAAAAAGGTGGGGGAACAGCAGCGGCGGTAGCAGCCTGGCCTGTGTCTAAAAAAACTCTGTTAACCTCGAATCCAGTTGCAACAGCCGAACCAAAATCAAGCTGGGTGGAACCTACGATTTGCGCTCTCGGTCTCAAGAGCCGGAGCGAAATCGTTTCGGCAACTTTCTCGGCCACCGAACGAGAAGGAAAGCCCCTCTTCTCCACCAAGAGTGGTACGCTATTGGGCATGAATGAGCTCTATCTAAATCACCCTACATTTGGTTTGCTCTACGGCCTGTGTCGGGTTAACGAAGGTGAGGCCATCTTCACCACCCTTTATGCCCAACGGCTGTTTTTTCGGGTCTACTTCAAGCCCCCCGCTGACGACGACCCCTCTGCTCTGGAAGAATTGGTCTTTGACCCGATTAGCCGCAACGAAGCCCGCCAGGTCATCGAAGAACAAATGCGCCTGTTGCGCCGCGCCAATCGCAAAGACGAGCTGGAGCACCTGCAGTTGGTTTACAAACGCACCTTCTCTTGACCTAAAATTGCGACAAAAAGCGCAGGTCGCTGCTGTAGAACAGGCGGATATCTTGAATGCCATGTAAGAGCATGGCCACCCGCTCAACGCCGATCCCTGCCGCAAAGCCGGTGTAGCGCTCCGGGTCATAGCCGACCGCCTGAAATACATTGGGATCCACCATGCCGCAGCCAAAAATTTCCAGCCACTTGGAGCCAAAACGCACATCCATCTCGGCAGAAGGCTCCGTGAACGGAAAATAGCTGGGCCGGAAGCGGGTTTCTCGCTGACCCAACAGGCGAGTGACAAACTCCTTGAGGGTGCCCTTCAGGTCGCAAAAGGTGAGGTTCTGGCCCACCGCCAAGATTTCCATTTGGTGAAACACAGCCGAGTGGGTGGCATCGACACTGTCGCGGCGCATCACTCGCCCGGCATGCACAATGCGCAGGGGCGGCTGGTGTTGCTCCATATAACGCACCTGCACCGAAGAGGTTTGGGTGCGCATCAGATAGCCCTTTTCCAAATAGAGGGTATCCTGCATGTCCCGCGCCGGGTGGTCGGCGGGGGTGTTGAGGGCCTCGAAGTTGTAGTACTCTGTCTCGATCTCCGGGCCGTGGACCACCGTGTAGCCCATCCCCACAAAGATATCGAGCATGCGGTCGATGGTGGCCTGCAAAGGGTGAATCCGCCCTAGAGGCCGGCGCGGCCCCGGCATAGTGACGTCCAGCCGCTCCGCCTCCAGGCGAGCCTGGAGCTGAGCTTCGGCCAGGGCCCGTTTGCGCTCATCCAGCCTAGATTGCAGGGCCTCTTTGAAGGTGTTGGCCAAAGCGCCAATGGCAGGCCGTTCTTCCGGGGGCAGCTTCCCCATGCCCCCCAAGATCTTGGAGAGCTTCCCCTTCTTGCCCAGATAGTCGATGCGGATCTGCTCCAAGGCGTCCAGATCGGCGGCCTGCGCCACCTGGGCAAGCGCCTCACCTTGGAGGGTGAGAAGCTGTTGGCGAAGCGTGTCTCGTTCGTCTTGCATGGGGAAAGTTCATTCGCACATTCGCGTCAGCGTTGCCGAGCAGCCGGCAGACAAGGATCCCTATTGGACATGTAGCGGGCCGCAGTTGCTTTCTCCCAAAGTATCATCTTTCACCGACGGCGCCGAGATTGGCAAGGGATTCTCTTCCCACCTACTGCAGCAGCTCCGCCTGCCAATCGACAACCTTGCGAAAGCGAAAAGGGCCGGCCACAGCTCCCCACACCTGGCGGTGGGTAACCGGATCCATGCCGCGATCGTGGCTGCAAAACTCGTTCTCGCTCAGGTGCAAGGTGGTCTGCAAATAGGTGGTTTGACCGTTGCGCACCACGCAACAGCGGCAACCCGGCTCCGTCACGCCGACAAAAAGGGATCCCTGCCTCTTCACCTGCACATCACACCCCGGCAGGTAGGCCAGATCGGCAGCGCTCAGTTGGCTGAGTTGCTCCGCCCTCCCCCGAGCACACCCCCGCCACCGCTGCGGCTGCAGAGGACGGTAGTTGCGGATCACGATCCCGTCCCCCACTTGAGTGAGTTCCACCACTGCCTGACGATAGGGCTCCTCCAAATGGCCGCTGTAAGCCTGCTCCACATAAAAGCCGATTCCCCCCAGCACAGCAGTTGGCAAGGGGCGATAGGCCACCCGGATCGAGGCAAAAAAAGGTGGGTTCTCCCAGGCTTGCTCTTGGTTGCTGAAGTCTCCCGCCAGCCAACGTGCCATCTGCAACAGCTCAGGGGAAGAGGTGGACTCCAACCAGTTCGACATAACCACGCATCCAGAAATACCGTAGGGACTTATACCGAAAATCCCAGGCGGTCGATGAAAACCTGCTCAGATTTTCCCCTAACCTCTGCTCTGCCGAGGAGGTTCCACAAATGTTAAATTATGTATCCTTTATGAGAAGGTTTGCGTGGATACTGAAGCGGGCTTGCCTCTTGGCCGAAAGCCACAATCACGGTTTATATTTTTCTTCATGTCGTAAAGCTGTGTAAAGTAACATTTTTTTCTGTAAAAACTAAGGCCCTGAAGGATGGAGAGAAGAGGGCGGGATTGCCCGTCTGGATGAGGATCCAAGACTTTTTGCGGCAAGTAAAGTCCCTTTACATTTTTTGATTCAATCGCTCCCTGTCCTCGCGATAGAAAAAGACTGGAAACAAGGCGAGCCAGATTTTCCTCATCTGTCCAGTTCAGGTTGTCGGCAGTGGAGGATCTTTAAGAAGCGGGATCCGTTGACATGTGTCGGCAAGCGGCTTCGCCTGCGAGGCCGTTTGACTGGAGGTGGGTCGAGGATTAGCTTGCCCATCTTGTTTCTACGGGCTTTGATCCCGTGGGCAGGTCTGTTGGGACAAGGAGCTGTGCCAACGGTGCCGGTCGGCATCAGGGATCGGGGCATTGCTGCATTCCTGGCTGGCGGGAGCTTCCACTTCCGCGGCAGGGAGTGACGATTCATAACCTCTTTTGCTTTCGCTAGGAGATTTAAAGCCATGAACGATGTATTTGGCAAAGTTGTTGCGCAAGCTGATTCCAAAGGCGCTTTCTTGGGAGAAAACGAGTTTGCGGCTCTGCAGCAGGTGATTGCCGAGGGGAACAAGCGCTTGGACGCCGTGAACCGCCTCACCAGCAACGCTTCTAAAATTGTGACCGATGCCATCCGTCAGTTGTTTGCCGAGGAGCCCAATTTGAACGCTCCCGGCGGCCCTGCTTATCCCAGCCGCAACGTGGCCGCCTGTATGCGGGATATGGATATCATCCTCCGCTACATCACCTATGCAGTGGCAGCCGCTGACCCCAGCGTGCTGGACGAGCGCTGCTTGAACGGCTTGCGGGAAACCTATCAGGCGCTGGGCACCCCTGGCAGCTCTGTGGCCAACGGCATTCAAAAAATGAAAAAAGCTGCGGTGGCGGTGGTGAGCGATCCCAACGGCATCACCCGGGGTGATTGCAGCGCTTTGATCGCCGAAATCGAGTCCTACTTCGATCGCGCCGCTGCTGCCGTGGTCTGATAGGGCCGGAATCTCCATCGCTTTGCCTGGAACAGTCGGATCCTAGGGTGAAGGCCGCCGTGGAGTTCAACTCGGGTTGGCCTGGGATCCCTGAGAAGACAACCTTTTTTGCAGTCATTTTGCAGTTAAGCCGCTTTTGCAGTGTTGGATTTTTGCGTTGAGCTTAAGTAAAGGAGCGTTTTGAATCATGCAAACCCCTATTGTCGATGCCATTGCTACCGCGGATAGCCAGGGGCGCTATCTGAGCAACAGCGAGTTGCAGGCCATCAACGGCCGTTTTCAGCGGGCTGCCGCCAGCATGGAAGCTGCCCGTGTCCTGAGCAGCCGTGCCGAAGAGCTGGTGCGCGGCGCCACCGAGGCCGTCTATGCCAAGTTCCCCTATACCACTCAGCCTGGGGGACAATGCCACACCCAAGCGGGCAAAGACAAGTGCGCCCGCGACGTGCGCCACTACCTGCGCTACATCACCTACTGCTTGGTAGCCGGTGGCACCGGCCCGTTGGACGAGTATCAGTTGGCCGGGATCCGCGAGATCAACGCCGCTTTTGAACTCTCCCCCAGTTGGTTTATCGAAGCGCTACGCTACATCAAAGCCAACCATGGCCTGACGGGGCAAGCGGCCACCGAAGCCAACACCTACATCGACTACGCCATCAACGCGCTCAGCTAGGTTCTGCAGCTTGGGATCCCCCAAAAAGGTGGCCAGCCCGGCGCTTGAGGGGGATAGCGAAGAAAGGTTGTCGAGGGCAACGGTGGCGAGAAAGGGATCCCTTTGGCCGGTTGGGTCTGAGGATCTCTCCCCCAGAGGGAAAAGCGCCGCTGTTGCTCTCGCTTCAACCCCATATTTGTGCTGCTGAGGGTTGTTGAGTTGAGAGGTGAACCCAAGCAGCCTTTTCAAGCTTTTTTCAAAGTTAATCCAGCCAGTTTCATCATGAGGAATTAACATGAGTGGAATCACAGCGGCAAGCCGAATGGGGATCCGGGGCATTACAGAGACGACTCCCTTAGAATTGCGCCCTAATGCCAGCCAGGATCAGCTCAATGCGATCCTGCGGGCCATCTATCGCCAGGTGCTGGGTAACGATCACCTGTTTGGCGCAGACAGGAAGGAGCTGGCCAGTGCGGAATCGCTGCTACGGCGGGGCAGCCTGACGGTGCGGGAGTTTGTGCGCTTAATCGCCAAGTCCGAAGCCTACAAGAGGCGGTTTTTGTACCCTAACTCCCAGACCCGCGCCATCGAGCTCAACTTCAAGCACCTGCTGGGGCGAGCTCCCACCAGCCCTAAGGATATTGCCCGACACCTGGACATCTACCACGCTGGGGGCCACAGCGCGGAGATCGATTCCTACATCGACAGCCCAGAATACCTGGAAGCCTTTGGCGACAACATCGTCCCCTATCCGCGCGGGTTTGAATATCGCAAGGCCCATACCACCCGCGACTTCACCAACCTTTTTGCCCTCTACGGGGGCTACGCCAACAACGACCGTTCCCAGGGGCGCAGGCCGCGCTTGATGGTACCCCTCGCCACCGGCTTTACCCCGGCCATCCGCCGCATCGGGGTGCGGGGGCTGCTGCCCCCCAGCCCCATTACCAAACACTTGGGGCCGCCAACGGGCCAGTCCGATCGCATGTTCTGCATTGAGGTGACGCGGCTGCTTAACCCGCCCTCGGCCCTGGCCACCTCCAGCCGGGTGCGCAAATCCAACCAGCAGATCTTTGTCTCTGCCGATCAGCTCTCGGCGACGATGCAGCGGCTGCTCAAGTCGGGCGCCAAGATCGTCAGCGTCCGCAGCGCTTGAGGCCTCTGCAGGCGCTCTGGCCTGTTGATGCTATGACCACGGCTGTTCCTTCAGATCTCCCTCCGGCCGCCGACCTCACCCCCGCTGGCCAGATCGCCAAGCTGCGCCATGGGGATCCGGGGGAACGTTACTACGCGGCTTGGTGGCTGGGGCGCATGCGCATCCCCGAAGGGATCCCGGCCCTGATCGAAGCCTTGGCCGATGAGACAGATCGCACCACGCAGGGGGGATATCCGCTGCGGCGCAACGCCGCCCGTGCCCTGGGCAAGGTGGCCTCCCCTGCTGGGATCCCGGCTCTGAAAGAGGCTTTACGCTGCTCCGATGGCCAAGTGGTGGCAGCAGCAGCTCAGGCGCTGGTGGAGATCGCCCTAGCCAATAATCTGGATCGGGATCCCAGGCAAGCCGAAGAGCTGGGAGTGGCGTTGCTCGAAGGGCTGCGCTGGGTGGAGCAGGGTCTGCAGACAGAAGCGCCTGCCGCCTTGGAGGCTTTGATCGAGGCGCTTGGACAGTTGCAGGTGGCTGCCGCCCTGGGGCAGATCCGCCCTTACCTAGAGCACCCCTCAATTCGCCTCCAATGCGCGGCAGCGCGGGCCTGTTACCGGCTGACAGGGGATCCCACTTTTGTCCAACCGCTACTGTCGGTGTTGAGCCACCCCAACATCCATCTGCGGCGGGCTGCCCTGCTGGATCTGGGGGCCAGCGGCTATCTGCCGGCGGCCCAAGCCATGGCAGCGGCAGCGGTGGAGGCCAATATCAAGCTGCTCGCCCTCAAGCAGTTGGTGGAGCTGAACCTCAGACGGGGAAAAGAGGCCGGCACCGACCTGCACCAGGTGCTACGGCTAATCGACGAGCTGCTCTAATTCTCTGGATAGGGAGACGACCTCGACCCAAAGTTGACACCCAACTGCTTATTTTGTTAATTCCGATACAGAATAAAATTGGGTCTTACCCTCTGAGCTGCGCCGAGGAAGCCGAAGCTGTTGTCTAACGGCTCTCAACAAGCTGGCTCAGGGGCGTCGCTTTCTTCCTCAGCTCTTTAAAGATCGCCGCAGTCTATTTGGGGGAGTCTTCCTATGCAACTGACCTACCGGGGCATTGCCCACGACTTTGTCCCTTCTGCCCCCGCAACCTGCCAGCGGCAGGAGGTGCCAACGCGCTACCGGGGCCTGGCGTGGAGCTGGCCAGCCCAATCGGCGGTTGTGTCGCTGCCACAGTTTTTTGCCTTGAGGTATCGAGGCCTTGTCCTCAATCCGGCGGCGAAGGCAGCGAGCAGGGTGCCGGCGGCTATTTCCCCGCGCAAGGACTTTATAACCTTGGTCGAAGAAACCCATCGGCAAAACCTGCTGCGGCGACTACAAGAGCGCATTCGCGCTGCCCAGGCCCGCGGCGACGAGCATCTGTTGCGGCAACTGGAGCAGGAGCGACAACTGCTGGCCTGAGCTCTGCCTTGCCCTCCCTCCAGAGGTCGGGAGAATCCGGGATAATGGTGCTGCCCTATGCCGAAGCGAGGGGGGTAGCGGCTGTGAGCCTGTGGGTGAATCCTGGGAAGATTAGGGCATCCCGACAGTTGCCCATTGCCAAGGCGGCGGTGGGGAGCTAGGGGTATGAAAGAGTCTGCCCCGCGAATCCCATCCGCCGCGTCTTCTCCACCCCGTTCCTTGCTCTCGGTAGCAGGGCTGGTGGCAGGGGCCACGCTGCTCAGCAAGGGCATGGGGTTTATCCGTCAGGCCCTAATCGCGGCAGTCTACGGCTCGGGGACAGAGTACAGCGCCTTTAGCATAGCCTATGTCCTGCCTGGCTTTTTGTTGATCTTGCTGGGCGGGATCAACGGCCCCTTTCACAGCGCCATCGTCAGCGTGCTCAAAAAGCAGCAGCCGGGAAGAGAGGATCCGGCCCGTTGGCTAGAGTCCATTTCTACCTTGGTGGGCTGCCTGCTCTTAGCGGTGACGTTGGGCCTCTGGTGGGGAGCCGACTGGGTGGTGCGCCTGAGCGCACCAGGGGCCAGCCCCGAAGTGCATGCTCTTGCCGCCGAGCAGTTGCGGATCATGGCGCCGCTGGCCTTGCTCTCGGGCTGGATTGGCATTGGCTTTGGGGCGCTGAATGCGGCCGAGCACTACCTCTTGCCCGCCCTTAGCCCGTTGATCTCCAGCTTGTCAGTCATTGGGATCCTGCTCGCGTTGGGATGGACGGGGATCCCGACGTTGCTGGCCTGGGGGGTGCTCATCGGGGCCATCGCCCAGTGGTTGGCGCAGGTGCCGCTGCAGCAGCGGCTGGGGCTGGGGCGGCTGCGGCTGCGCTTTGAGTGGGGATCCCCGCCGGTGCGGGCGGTGGGCCTGCTGCTGTTGCCGGCGGTGATCTCCTCCGGCATGATCCACATCAATGTCTATGTGGATCTCTTTTTTGCCTCCTTCGTGCCCGGGGATCGCACCATCGGCAACTTGGGCTATGCCCAGCTTTTGGTGCAAACCCCCCTGGGGATCCTCTCCAACATGGTGCTGGTGCCCCTGATGCCTCTCTACGCCCAGCTGGCGGGGGATGGATCCCGCTGGCCGGAGCTGCGCCAGCGTATCCGCCAAGGGCTGATGGTGACGGCCATCCTCACCCTGCCCCTGGCGATGGTGCTGGTGGCCCTGGCCGAACCTATCGTTCAAGTAGCCTACCAGCGCGGTCGCTTTACGCCGGAGGTGACCCAGGAGGTGGCGGCCCTGCTGATGGCTTATGGGCTGGGGATGACCTGTTACCTGCTGCGGGATGTGCTGGTGCGTATCTTCTACGCCCTGGAGGATGGGGCTACGCCCCTGCACATCAGCGGCCTGGCCATCGGCCTCAACGCCCTGCTGGACTTCCTGTTTTTGCCAACCTTTGGAGCACCGGGCATTGCCTTGGCCACGGCAGGCGTTAACCTGATGGCTCTGATTGGGCTGGGGATCCGCCTCCACCAGCGCTTGCCGGAGATCCCCTGGCAGGAGATGGGGCAGGCCCTGCTGCCGTTGCTGGGGATCACCGCCTTGGCCGGGGGCCTCAGCCATTGGCTGTGGACGCAACTGCGCTCCCACGAGATTCTCGGCTCTTCTCTAATCACCGCCGCCCTCTGGGCCGGTCTGGCCGCCGGCATCGGTCTCAGCTTGTTTGCGGCAGGGGCCCTGTATCTGCGGATCCCGGAAGTGAACTGGCTGGCAGCCCAGATCCAGACGCGCCTGAGCAAGATTGCCAGCCAGCGATCTCCATCCAGATCCTAGGCAGGCCCGACTAGCTGATGGCTTCGAGGTAGTCTCGCACTCGGTTGCGCCGCTTCGGCTGCCGCAGCTTTTGCAGGGCTTTGGCCTCGATTTGCCGTACCCGCTCCCGCGACAGATCCAAGGCGCGGCCAATTTCCGCCAGCGAGTAGGTGCGCCCATCCCCCAACCCAAAGCGCATGCGGATCACATCCCGCTCGCGGCTGGTGAGATCTGCCAGCAACTGCTGTAGATCGCGATGCAGGGCCTCCCGCATCATCGTCTCTTCGGGGGAGATGTCGTCGGTTTCCAGCAGATCCCCCAGCTCAGTGTCCTTGTCTTTGCCCACCTTGGTTTCCAGAGAAACCGAGCGCGGCACCCGCACCAGCAGCTCCCTGACCTGGGGCACCGTCATCTCCAGCTCGGAAGCAATATCCTCAATGGTGGGGGTACGGCCTTTCTCCTGGGAAAGCTTGCGCTGGGCTTTTTTGATCTTGTTCAGCTTCTCGGTGATGTGAACGGGCAAGCGGATAGTGCGGCTCTGGGTGGCGATGGCGCGGGTGATGCCCTGCCGGATCCACCAGTAGGCGTAGGTGCTGAAGCGATAGCCCTTCTTGGGATCGAACTTCTCCACCGCTCGCTCCAGGCCCAGCGTGCCCTCTTGGATCAAGTCCAGCAGCTCCAGGCCGCGATTTTGATATTTTTTCGCCACCGACACCACCAGGCGCAGGTTAGCTTTGATCATGTGCTCTTTGGCGCGCTTGCCAATTCGCTGGATCTGCTGTAGCTTCTCGGGGGTGAGGTTGGCCCATTCGGGGTACTGGTTGGCCCTAGCTGCCCACTCGGCCAGAGTTGGCTCCCGTCCCAACTCTTTCTGCAGGCGCAGGCGCACATCCAAAAGCTTCATGTAGTCTTGGACTCTTTGGGCCAGAGCCACCTCCTCATCGCGACCCAGGAGGGGAACACGACCGATCTCCTGCAAATAAAGGCGCACCAGATCGGTGGAGCGGCGAGCTGGCTCCTCTTCTGCAAACTCGCTCTCGGCCAGATCTACCTCTGCTTCCTCAGCGGGATCGAGGAGATCGCCATCCAACAAAATGTCGTTGAGCTCAGGTTCGTAGTTAGACATGTAAGGTATTGCTGAAACAGCGACAGAGGCAGGCAAACCAAAAGGGCAGGACTGGGAGGAAATCTCTAAGGCTGGTGTCTCCCTGGAGCGGTTGCTTTGCGCCGTCATCGCTCGAGTGGGGCAGGCACCCTCCTCCTCAACCCTCGCTGCAGAGCTCTGCCCTCTTAAAGGAGGCTACCCTGGAAAGGGAGAGAGACAAGAGTCAGTAAAGCAGAAGCCTCTTATCATAACTTATTATAGTTGCACTTCCCAGCCGAGAGGCACGAGATCCGGCGTAGCCTCCCCTCCTCTTGAACTGCCACTGAGGTTGCTGAAAAGCGCACTGCCCTCCAAGGGGTTTTTTGCCCATGCGAGCTACAAAGCGATAGAGGTGGCAACTCGGTTTTTCTTTGGAGGAGGGGGCGGCCAGCTCCTCTGAGAAGTCTAAACTGGTCAGCAGGCGTGTAAACTAGCATTCCATGAACTGCTTTCTTGCCAAGTCTCCTTCTTTCTGGTCAGGAGAGAAAGCCCCGATCGCAGTTGCGCCGCCCATCAACTTTGGCTCTCTATCCGAGGCACGTGCGGCAGTAGCCGCCTCTTCTTCCTTGCAAGGGGAGACAATTTCAACGCTACTGCTTACGGTCTTGCTGGCCATCGGCCTGTTCTTTTTTCTGCGAGCCTCTGGCAAAGACCGCGTCGAAGCTCGTCTCTATTTTAGCAGTCGCAACCTGGAAGAAATGGGATCCCTTCTCCGAAAGCACCTGGAGGGGCGCGCCTATCGCTTGCAATCTGCTGACCCGGAGGGGATCGCCACCTTTGTGGGTCAGGCGCGGGCCAGTGTGGGGTTGGCTGTTTTTTTGACGGGGCTGGCGGGGGCAGGGCTGGCCTGTTTGGCCCTGGTGCTGCAGATGCTGCAGCCGGCTTGGGGAGCCTGGCCTTGGACGCTGCTGCTGGCCTCTCCTTGGGCGGGCTGGTACTACTGGCGGCGCAGCCACCGCCCGCAGCAGATCCGCCTGAAGCTGCAAGAGGCCGCTCCGCCCCCCGGATCCCACCTCTGGGTGGAGGGGCAGCGGGAGGAGCTGGAGGTGCTGGCCGCCACCTTGGGGCTGGAAGAACGGGATCCGGAGCGAGGATAGACCTAGAGCTCCTCGGGGTAGAGGGAGGTCGGGATCAGGGATAGTTGATCCCCAGCCTTGGCATCGCAGTCGGGTATCCCGCGGGAATTGGATTCTTGCTTGAACCGTTTCTTGGGGTTGTTTGAAGAAGGGCGGCTTTTCCCCTGGCTGCGCAGGCCGAGGCCGATGCGGCTGTGTTGTTCCACCAGGGCCAGCACCTGTTTGGCCCGCTCGATCACCGGCTGGGGCAGGCCGGCCATGCGCCCCACCTCGATGCCGTAGGAGCGGTCGGCTCCGCCAGGTTGCACCTGGTGCAAAAAGATGATGCGATCCCGGAGCTCTTTGACCACCACCTGGAAGTTGGCCACGTTGGGCAGCAGGGTTTCCAGTTGGTTGAGCTCGTGGTAGTGGGTGGCAAAGATCGTGCGGGCGCGCACCTGGGTGGCCAGGTACTCGGCTACGGCCCAGGCAATGGAGAGGCCGTCGAAGGTGGCGGTGCCGCGGCCAATCTCGTCCAAAAGCACCAGGGAGCACTCGCCGGCGTGGTTGAGGATGTTGGCCGTCTCGTTCATCTCCACCATGAAGGTGGACTGTCCCGTGGCCAGGTCATCGACAGCGCCGATGCGGGTAAACACGCGGTCACACAAGCCCAGCTCCGCCCGCCTTGCCGGCACAAAGCTGCCCATCTGGGCCAGGATCTGGATGAGCCCGATCTGCCGCAAATAGGTGGATTTGCCCGACATGTTGGGGCCAGTGAGGACAATCAGATCCGGGCCGTGGGGGGATCCCAGGCGCACCGAGTTGGGGACAAATAGGCCCTGGGGCAAAGACTTCTCCACCACCGGATGGCGCCCTTCCTCGATGACTAGGCGGCGGTCGGTCGTGATTACGGGACGGGTGTAGCCCTGCTGCACAGCCACTTCCGCCAAGCCAAACAGGGCATCGACGGCGGCCAGGGTCTGGGCCACCTGGCGGATGGCGGCAGCTTGGGATCCTGCCTCTTGGCGCAGGTGCACAAACAGCTCGTATTCCCGCTGGTTGATCTCAGTCTGAGCGGTGAGGACGCGGGCTTCTTTTTCTTTGAGCTCAGGGGTGATGAAGCGCTCTTCGTTGGTCAGGGTCTGCTTGCGGATGTAGTCTTTTGGCACCTGCTGGGCCTTGGCGCGGCTGATGCTGATGTAGTAGCCGAAAGCCTTGTTGAAGCCAACTTTGAGGGTGGGGATCCCAGTGCGCTCGCGCTCGGTTTTCTCCAACTGGGCAATCCACTGGCGGTCTTGCTCCACCTGCTGCCGCAGCCTGTCCAGCTCGGCATCTACCCCAGGTCGGATCAACCCCCCTTCGGTGAGCACAGGGGGAGGGGAGGGCAGGAGGGTGTGCTCGATGCGGCGGCCCAGGTCAACCAGGGCGGGATCCACCTGTTGTAGGCTCTGCAGGAGGGGGGTTTGGGCTTCGGCCACCAGCTCGGCCAACTGGGGCAGTTTGCCCAAAGAGGATCCCAGGGCCACCAGCTCGCGCGGGTTGGCGGTGCCGGAGGCGACGCGGTTGGCCAGCCGCTCCAGGTCGTAGAGAGAGTCCAGCAGGGATCCCAGGCGGGTGCGCAGGGAGGGGCTTTCCAAGAGCTCCTGGATGGTGTCTTGGCGGAGGCGGATTTGCTCTGGATCTCGCAAAGGCTGCAACAGCCAGCGGCGTAGGGTGCGTCCTCCCATGGCGGTGCGGCTGTGATCCAGCACCCAGAGCAGGGATCCGACAAAGGCCCCCTCGCGGATGGTCTGGGTGAGCTCCAAGTTGCGGCGGGTTTGGGGATCCAAGATGAGGTAATCCGTCAACTGGTAGGTGCGAGGGGGACGTAGGAGGGGATGGCCCCCCTGGGGAGAAGGCTGCACCAGGTTCTTTTGCGTCTCCTCCAGGTAGTGCAAGAGCCCTCCCGCCGCCCGAATTGCCAGGGGCAGCCCCTCGCAGCCCAAGCCCTCCAAAGAGCGCAGGCCATAGGTCTGTAGCAAGTTTTCTCGAGCCACCGCCAGCTCAAAGGGCTCCGCCGGGCGCAGGGTATAGGTGTACTGGCCGGGCAGGCCCAGGGGAGCTTGGGGATCCCCAGGCCGAATTAGGCCCAGGCCCAGCCCTTCCTCGGTGGGCAGCAGGATCTCCGCCGGCTGCAGCCGGGCCAGCTCCTGTTCTAGCTGCTCTTGCCCCTCGCTCTGGCAGACCCAGAACTCGCCGGTAGAAATGTCGGCGTAAGCCAGGCCCCAGGGGGTTTGCTTGGAGCCTCTCAGGCGGACCACGGCGGCCAAGTAGTTGTTTTGCCGTGCCTGCAGCAGCTCCTCTTCGATGACCGTGCCGGGGGTGATGACCCGCGTCACTTCCCGCCGCACCAAGCCTTTGGCCTGATCCGCCGGCTCCATCTGGTCGCAGACGGCCAGGGCGTAGCCTTTGGCCACCAACTGGGCGGCATAGCGGTCGAAGGCGTGGTAAGGGATCCCGCACATGGGCACCCGGCCAATGGCCCCTGCCTCTCGCCCGGTGAGCACCAGCTCCAGCTCCCGCGACACCAGTTGCGCGTCCTGGAAAAACATCTCGTAGAAATCCCCCAGGCGGTAGAGCAGAATGGCGTGCGGGTATTGCCGCTTCAGCTCCACGTAGTGCTGCATCATGGGGGTGAGCAGGGCGGGATCCACCTGCAGGGCATCCCAAGTGGTCTCAGCAGAAGAAGCCATGGCACCAATGCTTGCAAGAGGGGGCCAAATTCAGGGTCCATCCAACCCAAGCTAACCGGCTTGGGCCATTCTATTTGATTTGAGATCTTCCCCCCTCTCCCTCCGGAAGAGAGGAGATTACCAAGCGGCGCCATAAAGCCCCGCCCTTTAGGTCAGGGATATAAGGCGCAGATTGTTTTATCTGATAAGACCCAGAATAAAATAGATTCATGTTAGTCAGGGAAGCCAAACTCCTCAACGGGACGCCAAAGCAGTATCAAGCTTTGGACGAAGCCATCCGCACCGCACAGTTTGTGCGCAACAAATGCCTGCGCCATTGGATGGACAATCGGGGGGTAGGGAAGAAGCATCTGTATGCTTTCTGCAAAGACTTGGCGAAGGAGTTCCCATTTGCGAATAAGCTCAACTCTGCTGCTCGGCAGGCGAGTGCGGAGCGAGCATGGCTATCGATTTCCAACTTCTACAGACGGTGCAAGCAGGGCGAAAAGAAGAAAGGCTATCCCCAGTTCAAGAAGCATTGCCGGTCTGTGGAATACAAGCAATCGGGCTGGAAGTTATCTGATGATGGCCTGTCTATCACCTTCACGGACGGGTTTGGAGCAGGGACCTTTGCGCTGTACTGCAATGGAGAAGCAAGACAGGATATCCTGAGCTCCAAAATCAACCGTGTGCGGGTGATCCGAAGAGCAGATGGGTACTATGCCCAGTTCTGTCTGGATGTAGACCGCAAGGAGCAAGGACAATACACAGGCAATGTTATCGGTATTGATCTTGGGCTCAAGCATTTCTACACCGACCAGAACGGCAATACCGTGAATTGCCCGAAGTTTTTGCGCCGCAGCGAGAAGCGGCTAAAAAGGCATCAACGCAAGTTGAGCAGGATGTTCGCAAAAGGGAGAAAACCGCAATCAAACAACTACCACAAACAGAAGAACCGAGTAGGTAGGATTGACCTCAAAGTCCAGCGCCAGCGTAGAGACTGGGCGATTAAGCTAGCCCGGTGCGTAGTGATGTCTAACGACATCGTGGTGTATGAGGACTTGCCGGTGAAGAACTTGGTCAAAAATCGTCATCTTGCCAAATCGATCCAAGATGCTAGCTGGTCGCTATTCACTCACTGGCTAGACTACTACGGCAAGGTGTGGGGCAAGGCAATCGTAGCAGTGCCGCCTCAATACACCACGCAGGATTGTAGTGGTTGTGGGCATAGAGTGGTTAAGACTCTGTCTACGCGAACTCATATTTGCCCCAAGTGTCTGCTTGTGCTGGATAGGGATCAGAATGCAGCTCTGAATATCCTGAAGAAGGGGCTAAGCCTTTTGGGGCTCAGCATCTTTAAGTTAAGCGTCTTAGGGTTGAAATGGCAAAACGGTACCTTAGGGCATAAGGGAACCGCTGCCCCCCGCCCCCCTGTGTCCCCCCCCAAAAAGGGGGGGGAACCCGGGGGCGGGGGGGGGGGAGGCGTGGGGGGGAGGGCACCGCCGGCGGGAGGGGGGG